>JBOFLS010000001.1:0-7127 GCA_051657985.1 Sphingorhabdus sp.
GTTTGGGGGCTTGGGCTTCGCTTTGGCGGGGCATGCTATTGTCCTTTGTTGTTTGGCTTAGGGACTCAGGACAACATGCAACCGCCAAATGGGTTCCTGTAAATTTCAGGTCCAGTAAAGGATGCGTGCCTTTGGTAGATGTTTATCGATCGCATCTTCGAAAAATCGACGTAGCTCGGTCATGGTCGGCTTGTCGTAGACATGCTTGATACTTCCGAACTTCGTGCGTTTTTCGGCACGTCGATGATGGCTCATATCGAGGGTCGAGCCGGGATACCAACTATTCAATACGGTTTTCGATCCTTCCGAATAGCGATGCGTGATGAGTTCGATCGTAAGATCGGGATCGGGTGCACCGTCGAGCACCGAGGCGATGTCGGCCAGCAATCGACCATAAGCATCTTGCCAGCCTTCTGCCGCAATGATTGGCGCAATGGTAAGACCGATACGATACCCGGCATCCGCCATTCCCCGCATAGCCAAAAGCCGCGCTGCCACCGGGGCGGTTCCTCCTTCGAACCGGGCGAAGAGCGGCGGGTTCAGCGAAACACGCATCCGTGTCTTGCGGTTGTGCGACAGGTCGAGCAGCGGTGCGATGGCATCGAATTTCGTCGTGAAGCGCAACTGCGCATCCGCTTTCCAATCGCCGAAATGACTGATGGCAGCCGACAGCGATCCCGTCAGATGTTCGATGGCAAGCGGATCGGTATAGCAGGATGCTTCGTAAGTCGTTCCTTCATGCGCCCGTTTCGTCGAACGCGACGTAACCCGTCCCCGACCGAGATGGGCTGTCGCGGCAGCCAGTATCTCGGGCAGGTTTGCATAGGCCCGAGTAATCGGCGCGCCTTTGAGCGATCCGGCAAGGTAGCAATAGCTGCAATGCGCGGGGCAGCCCTCGGCCAGATCGAGACGCCAGTCGGCCGATGGAGCGATCGGTTGCAATTTGAGCTTCGATAAGGGCGCAACGGTGATGGCAAGCGTGGATTTGGAAAAAGCATAAGGGGCATCGGTCGACACGCCAAGACGATCGGATGCAAGCTCGACAACATCTATGCCGAATGCGGCGCAACGTTCGGCCATGGCCATTCCATGCTGCCAATCTCGGGCAGCGCGCGTCAAAAGAACGCGCTTTGGCCGCCAAAGGCGGATGGTGTTTTTGAAAGGCGAAGCAACGCGGTGCTCAAGATCGACTGCACCGGTGCCTGCGTCAGGATTGAGGTGCGGGCTCGATATCATAAACTTGATAAACACTGCGCCTCGCAATGGGTCCACGCGCGGATGCGTAATTCACCCTATGCAATATTCTTGGCGCAAACAATGCGACACCGCGAATCGACGACTCGGACGAATTGAAAGATCCATAGTGGTGTTCGTCGAACTTGATCGATTCTTTGCGTGAGCGGTCTACAAAGATGCGAACACTGTCTTTCTCAACAGGTACAAGACATTCCAAGAAAAGGAATTTCTACGCGGATTTTACGATGTCGGCCGAGGTGTGACGAAATGTAAAAAGAGGCTATTGACTGCGAGAGGCTATAGCCGTAAATTTATAACCAATGATGTAACAAGGTTGACGAAACGGTAACCTTGTAAAAAACTCATAACATGGTCGCATCATCAAGCAATGGAGCACAAGACTTCATAGCTTGACGAAGAATTGGAGCCGATCATGTTGCTTATAAAACAAAAAAGATTTTTTTGTTCTGCCTCGTTTTGCGTTTTGGCATTGCAAACCGTACCAATTCAGGCATCCGAACTTGTCTATCAACCGGTCAATCCGTCCTTTGGTGGGAACCCTTTCAACTCCGGACATCTGCTTGGTGTTGCGAATGCGATAAACGATTATAAAGATCCGAACGCCGTTGATAACAGCGATCCTGCCAAACAATTTTTACGCACGATCCAAAGCCGTTTGCTTTCAACTGTGGCATCGCAAATCACCGATCTGATTTTCGGTGAAAACCCTCAAGAGTCAGGCGTCATTCGTTTTGGCGATCAAGAAATTCGCTTTTTGCGGGGTTTGGATTCGGTAACGTTGACCATAACCAACTTTGCCGATGGTTCGGTAACTGAAATCGTCGTGCCCCTTTTGCAAAGCGACGGGGTATAAGCCATCATGCTAACAATCCAGAAATTGACGGCGTTTGCCGCTATTGCAGCTCTGTTGTCGGGATGTGCTGTGCACAATCCCGAAGTTTGGGAAGCCCCCAAATATCCGAAATCTTCCCCTGTTCGCGATCAACTCGCATCGCTGCCAGCTCCGGGGCAGAGGATTGCCGTAGCGGTCTATGGCTTTACCGATCAAACCGGCCAGTTCAAGCCATCCGAAACCGTCCAGACGCTGTCGCGCGCGGTTACCCAGGGAGCAACCTCTATCCTGGTCAAGACATTGCAGGATACCGGAAATCGCAACTGGTTTCAGGTGATCGAGCGTGAGCGGCTCGACAATGTATTGCGCGAACGGGCGGTTATCCGTGAAATGCGGACCAATTATCTGGGGGAAAAACAGGTTAATCCCAATGCCCTGCCGCCGCTGTTATTTGCAGGTGTTCTTCTTGAAGGCGGGATAATCAGTTACGATTCAAACACTAAAACCGGTGGATCGGGCGCCCGTTTTCTTGGTATTGGCGGTAGCACTCAATATCGTGAGGATACCGTTACCGTCTATCTGCGCGCCGTCAGTGTAAAGACCGGCGAGGTACTATCGACGGTAAGCGTTCGCAAATCCATTGCGGCTGTCGCAATTGGTGGAAACGCCTTTCGTTTTGTTGATTTCAAGGAATTGTTAGAGCTGGAAGCCGGCATAACCTATAACGAGCCCGATCAAATCGCTTTGAGCCAGGCTATTGAGAAAGCGGTCTACGCGCTAATTATGGAAGGTACGATGACAGGTCTGTGGTGCATTGGCGACAATGCCGAACAATCCAGCCGTCTCTTGCTGAAATATATTGCCGAGCGTGATTCGATAGTTGCACCGAGAGAAGCGAAGCTTCCTCTTAATCGAGCGGGTGCAGCTATAACCGGCGAATGCGCAGCCCCGCGTGCTGCACTGATCCAGCCAACCGCCAAACGAGTTTTTGTCCGCAATGCCCCTGCACCCGAAACAATCATGCCGTCGGGTTCAGCCGAAAGTGATGGAGGATAACGAAACAAAGGCCCGTCAGCGCCATAGATTGCAGTCCAAACGCTGACGGACCCGAAAGTGTGGATTAATCCACCGGGCGATATTGCCCGAAGGTTGAATGCTGTGCAAGCTGATTGCTCCAAGCAGCTCTGACCAAGGATTTATCTCACACCAATCGCCGGCACCGTCTTTCGACGGAGTCAACAGCAACCGCTCGTTCGCAAGCATGCAACTGGCGGAAGCGAAGGAGAGTGTGTGATGCGCAAACATTATTGGAAGCTGCCCATCGTGTCGGTTGCCGGTATCGCAGCGGTCGTCGATAGCGGTTCGCTTGCCAGCTTGCCGAAAGCGGAGTCTACTCGGCAGACCGAAAACAGGTCCGTCGTCTCCAATATACCAGCATCGCGCTTTGCAGCATCGCAATTGCAGAAGCAGCTTCGGCCCCAGATCGCAAATCGGCACAGACAGAAACTGATAGAACCAGTACGCAGGGAGCAAGGCTTTACAACCCAACCAGTTGGTCTTGCTTCCGCTTCCTTGTCGCTGCCTTACTCCAATAGGGGCGGTATTGAAAAAACGCATCGCGACCCGGCAACAAACACATCCTTAAACACAGACAGGCGTCAAGCTTTAGCGCCGCAATTCAATATGCCTGCGCAGGTGCCGGGATCTCGTCCGGAAAATATGGCGCCTATGCAGCTGGCCAAGTCGAATATGCTTCACGCCCCAAATGCGGCCTATGTTTCGCAAATCAGTCCGACGGAAGCCCGCGCCTATTTCGATCGCGTCGGTCTTGGCGATAGCGAGATCGACGAAGACGTCGTCGAGCAATTCGATTTCAGCCAAGTCGAGCATTTTGGCCGGATGCCTTATCTTGAAGTGGTCGAGGAAGAGCAGGCATCCGAAAAAGCACCGGCAAAATTGATCGTGCGTCCGATGAAGCTGCCCTCGGAGCAAACCGTGCCTGAAGACATCCCGGTCATCAGCCAACGCCCTGACAACAATAACCATAAGTCGCCCGTCGCCCCAGAACCACAGCAAATGGGAATGACGGAATCCAAGTAAAGCCGTGCCGGAAAATATTTCGGGGCGGTCCATTTAAACAGAGGAAGGAAAGTACCATGAAAAAAGTTCTTTTGACCACCGTCGCAGTATTCGCGCTTACCGCGCCTGCCTTGGCCAGCAATTCGACCAGTACCGTCAATCAGTCTGGCAATGGCAATGGCACCAGTGTTGATCAGACCGGATCACAGGCAGGCGGTGACTCGCTTGTGGATCAGTCAGGCGACAACAACCTCGCCACTGTGAGCCAAAGCGATGATGGCAGTGATCTTGGCGGTGTTGCTCCCCCGATCAACACATCGGTTATTTTGCAGTCGGGCGACGATAACGAAGCCGTCCTTACTCAAGACACTTCAACGTTCCAACTTTTGTCCGACTCTTTAATCGATCAGTCAGGCGATGCCAACTATGCCGAAGTGACGCAGCTCGACGATGCGCAATCTTCAACGGTTACGCAATCGAGTGACGGCAACGAGGCTTATGTGACACAGGGCGATGCCGCGCTTGCCGTTACCGATGACAGCTGGGGCAATACGTCCAGCATCAATCAGGCGGGTGCCGGTAGCCATCTCGCCAGCGTTTCGCAGCTTGGTCAAGGTAATACCAGCTTGGTCGATCAGACGGGCGACAGCGGTGTTGCCGACGTTTTGCAAAGCGGCGATGATAACAACTCGACTGTGCTGCAGTCGGATTTCCTGGATGTCGCAACGGTTACCCAGTCGGGTGACGACAATGACTCCTATGTCCAGCAGGGCGGGGACAATGTCCGTGCCGTTGTACTGCAAAGCGGTGACGATAATGTCAGCAGCATCGTTCAGGACTCGCCGCTTGGTATTCGTCCGATCAATTCCGATGTCGAAGTGACGCAAAGCGGCGACAGGAACGATTCCGATGTCGTGCAGCGCGGCAACCAGTCGTTCGTGATGGTCGATCAGGCCGGTGACGACAACGAGTCCGATGTGCTTGCTTATGGCAACCGTTCGGATGTCGATGTGTGGCAATATGGCGATGACAATGTTGCCATGGTCACGCAGCTGGCCGAAGACAGCCTTGCGCAGGTCGAGCAGGATGGCGATCGCAACAGCGCTACCATCATGCAGCGTGAAGATAGCCCGCCGACTGAGAACTTCTATGCGGGTATCGGCCAATATGGCGATGATAACGTGGCATCGGTCGATCAGGACGGCAACGACCATTATGCCCTTACGCTGCAATATGGCGATAACAACACTTCGACCACAACGCAGACGGGCACTTTCAACACCGCAACCGTTTGGCAGTTTACGGATAATAACGCTTCGACCGTAACCCAGTCGGGCAGCACCAACGTTTCGTTCGTCGCACAATAACCAGTGAAATGCCCGGCGGGATCAGGGCTCGCCGGGCCTATTCCCCCTTGTAGTAAATTGGAGTAAGTACCATGAAAAAGTTACTTTTAACCGCAACCGCAGTGCTGGCCCTCAGCGCGCCGGCCTTTGCCGACAATTCGACAAGTACGGTCAACCAGTCGGGCAATGCCAATGCCACCAATGTCAATCAGACCGGTTCATTGGCTGGCGGCGCGTCCGTTGTCGATCAATCGGGCGATAACAACACTGCAACCGTAAGCCAAAGCGATGACGGCAGCGATTTCGCAGGCGTTGCCCCCCCGATCAACACATCGGAAATTTTGCAATCGGGCGATGACAATGAAGCGGTCCTGACACAGGATACCTCGACCTTGCAAACCGTTTCGGATTCCCTGATCGATCAGTCGGGCAACAGCAACTATGCCGAAGTCACCCAGGTAGACGATGGTCAGTCCTCGACGGTCATCCAATCCAGCGATGACAACGAAGCCTATGTCAGCCAGGGCGATGCTGCGCTCGCAGTGACCGATGACAGCTTCGGCAATTCATCCTATATCGAACAGATGGATGGAGGCAGCCATTATGCCGAAGTCAATCAGGGTGGCCTCTTGAACGATTCCACCATCCTGCAATATGGCGACAGCAACACGGCTTACGTTACGCAGCTTGGTGCATTCAACACGTCGTTCATTCAGCAGGAAGACAGCGGTCAATATGCCGAAGTGTCACAGAGCGGCGACGGCAACCTGTCGGATATCTTCCAGTCGGGTTCCTCACCGCATGAAGCCTATGTTGACCAAAGCGGCGACAACAACAGCTCGCTGATCGATCAAAGCGGTTCGAACAACTGGGCTAGCGTTACCCAGTCGACGAATAACAATGCGTCAACGGTCATTCAATCGGGCAACAACAACGTTGCAACCGTGGCACAATAACCCTTAGCGGCGGCGGGTTTTTCTAACCCACCGCCGCACCCTTTTTTCAGGAATTCATTATGCGCTCTCTTGCTCTGTTACTCCTAATGGCTTCGATCGGTGCAAGTATCGCATCTGCGCAAAAAGCTTCTTCGATCATTATCGAGGGTGATGATCAGACCACACAGGTCGATCAAAGCAATGCTAACTCTGCGATGATATCGATCGAACAGGTCGGGATCGGAAACAGCCTCAACCTGCGTCAACGCGAAGACGATAATGAAGCCGATATCGTGATTGAAGGCAGCGACCAGCAACATGCCATTGAACAGGCTGGCACTGGTGCAAACCGTTTGCTGCTAACATCTATTGGCGCGAACAACCGATCACTAATCGAGCAAAAAAGTTTGACGATGGGTGTGAACACGATCGACCTTCTGCAAAATGGTGCAAATAACCAGGCGATTTTGGAACAGCAAAGTCTTGCTGCGGGCTTCAACAGCATCAACCTTGTGCAATCGGGTAATGACAATCTTGCGCATCTGACACAAAACGGTATCGACAATACTATCGATTTGACGCAAAATGGCGATGCCAATTCTGCGCAGGTTACTCAAAACGGTACAGGGCTTGGATTTGTTCTGACCCAAGAAGGCGGGGCGCAGATCGTTGTTACTC
>JBOFLS010000002.1:0-8271 GCA_051657985.1 Sphingorhabdus sp.
TGTGACCTTATTCACCGCATCCGATTTCGGCCGTACGCTCAGTTCGAATGGCGATGGCAGCGATCATGGCTGGGGCGGGCATCATTTCGTTCTCGGTGGTGGTGTTAAGGGCGGCCGCCATTATGGCACTGCGCCGGAAGTTTCGACCACAGGCCAGGCGCAGGTCGGCCAAGGCCGCTTGATACCCACCACTTCGGTTGATCAATATGGCTCAACGCTGGGAAGCTGGCTTGGCACCGCTCCTGGCGAACTACCGACCCTGTTTCCAAATATAGGCAATTTTTCGGGGGTAGATCTGGGCTTTTTTACCTGAGACGAATTGATCCCAAAAGCAACCGAAGTGCCGTAAGGCTTAGGAAAAAATTAACCAACTCTGTTTAGCGATGACTATATGGTCGCTTCCTCTGGACATGCTGGTTTTAAACTGTCGATGCTGTGGGTTGCAGCAGGATTTTTCGCTTTTGCGCCGCAGGCCCGTGCCGATGTGTTTGAAATCAGCAGCGATGGCGAATGGCGACAGATCAACAAAACCCCTGATCATGGTGATGCTATCCTGCCCGACAGCGATGGCATGCAGGACAAATTGCCACCGGTTAGGCTGGCAGCGATCACCAACGTCGAAAATGGAGCCGGGGTATCGCAAAATCAGGCATTGCCCGCCGTTACGGTGCGCGGCATTTATGCCCCGCTGATTAACGCTGCTGCCCAGCAATATGGCATATCACCCGCATTGGTCGAGGCGGTGATGTGGCAGGAATCGCGATACAATCCGAAGGCTTTGTCCAGTGCAGGGGCAATCGGACTCATGCAGCTGATGCCGGGGACCGCACGCAATCTGGGGGTCAATCCGCACGATCCCTGGCAGAATGTATTCGGCGGAGCAGCCTATTTGCGCCGCCAACTCGACCGGTTCGGCAACAATATACCGCTGGCGCTCGCCGCCTATAACGCCGGGCCCGAGGCGGTCGCCAAATATGGCGGCATTCCGCCTTATGCTGAAACCCGCAATTATGTGAATGTGATCATGCGCCGCCTGAGTGCGGGCCCGCAGTGAGAGGAAAGACGATGCGCAAACATCTGGCAAAAATCGGTGCGGTTTTGATGGTGATGGCAAGCTCACCCGTTTTTGCGCAGGCTGCCAACACCAGCCCGCCGGGATCGGGGCCGATCAATAACGCGCTCGGCTGGATCCAGGGCACCCTGCTCGGCAATCTGGCGACCACCGCCGCCGTCATCGCGGTTGCGGCCTGCGGTTTCATGATGCTGACCGGGCGGATGAACTGGCGCTTTGGCGCAACGGTGATCATGGGCTGCTTCGTGCTGTTCGGCGCGACCGCGATCGTCGCCGGCATCCAGTCTGCCGCCGCCGTCTGACCGGCTGCGACCATGCTCAACCGCACGCCCGTCTTTCGCGCCCTTACACAGCCGCAAATGTTCGGCGGCGTTACCTATAGCTATTTCATCATCAATGCGGTGGTCACGACCGAACTGTTCCTGATCACCGGCAGTTTCTGGGCCCTGCCTGCTGCGCTCCTGATCCACGGCATCGGCTATATGGCAAGTCTGAAGGAACCGCGCATCTTCGATCTTTGGATTATGAAGACCAGCCGTTGCGGTCGCAACAAGACTCATGGTCTTTGGAAGTGCAACAGTTATCGGCCATGAAGAAAAAGCCGGTCACCGATATCCAGAAACTGGCCGCAGCCGATCCGGCGGCGGGCGATCGTCTGCCCTATGCGCAGCACGTCAACGCGCAGACGATCCTGATGCGCGAAGGCGATCTGGTGCAGATGATCGCACTCGAAGGCTATCCATTCGAGACCGCTGATACCGATACGCTCAATCAGATAGCGGCAACGCGTGACATCGTCTTTCGGGGGATCGCCTCCGCCCAACTGATTCTGTACTGCCATGTCGTGCGCCGCCGGGTGGTGGCCGATCTTTCCCTGCCGCAGCCCGAAGGCCTGGCGCGCGAGATCGATTCCCAATGGCGCGCGCAACTGGGTGCGCGCAACCTGTTCGTGAACGACATCGTCCTGACGCTGGTACGCCGCCCGGCCAAGGGCAAGGTCGGGCTGCTGGAACGGTTCAGCCGTAGGATCCGCGGATTAAAAAAAGCTTCACCGGAAGACGAAGCCGCCATGAACCGCGACCTACGCGAACTTGATGCGGCACGGATCAACCTGATGGCGGCACTCGGTCGCTACGGCCCGCGCCAGATGGGGCAATATGAAAATGCCGGTGGCGAACTACGCTGCAGCATGATGGAGCATCTGTCCGCGGTGTATAATGGCGAAAGCCAGCCGGTACTGGTGCCACAGGGCGATCTGGGACACTATTTGCCTTACAAGCGCGTCAGTTTCGGCATGGATACGCTGGAATTGCGCGGAGCGGTTCACGCTGGCAACCGGCTGGGCGCGATCCTTTCGATCAAGGATTATCCGGCAGCGACCGCGCCCGGCATGCTCGACAATCTGCTGCGCCTGCCGCACGAACTGACGCTTTCCGAAAGCTTCGCCTTTGTCGACCGGCAGATCGCGGATGAGCGCATGGCGCTGTCGTTGCGCCGCTTGCGCGCTGCATCCGATGAAACGATCACCCTGAAGCAGGGCCTGATGGCTGCGCGGGATGATCTGGCGGCGGGCAATGCCGCTTATGGCGAGCATCATCTTACCGTGCATGTACGGGCCCGGACATTGGACGAACTCGATCGCGCGGTTGCCGATGTGCAGTCGGCGCTCGCCGATATAGGCGCGATCGCGGTGCGCGAAGACCTGAACCTGGAAGCCGCTTTCTGGGCGCAGTTTCCCGGCAATGGCGATTTCATTGCAAGAAAGGCCATGATTTCGACCGGCAATCTCGCCAGCCTCGTTTCGCTGCACAGCTTTCCTGCGGGCAATGTCGCGGGCGGGCCTTGGGGCGAACCGCTGACCGTCCTCGAAACCACGTCGAGCACGCCCTATTTCTTCAACCTGCATAAAGGCGATCTTGGCAACTTCACGCTGATCGGCCCGTCGGGTTCGGGCAAGACCGTGGTGCTCAACTTCCTTGTGGCGCAAGCGCAGAAATTCGCACCCCGTACCTTTTTCTTCGATAAGGATCGCGGTGCGGAAATCTTCATCCGTGCAATCGGCGGGCATTATGATGTTCTACGCAGCGGCACGCCCAGCGGCTTCAACCCGCTTGCTCTTCCCGATACGCCGGAAAACCGGGCCTTTCTTCGTGGCTGGCTAGCCGTGCTTGGTGCACCGCAGCAAGGGCCATTGAACAATGAAGATGCCGCGCTGATCGCCGATGCGATCAACGCCAATTACGAACAGCCGCCCGAATATCGCCGCTTGCGCTATCTGGTCGAGCTATTGTCCGGGGCTATCCGGCCTACGCGTGGCGACCTCGCCTCGCGTCTAGCTCCCTGGCATAGTGCGGGCGAACATGCCTGGCTGTTCGACAATGCGCGCGACCGGCTCGATATCGCGCAAGCGACTATCGGTTTCGACATGACCGCGCTGCTCGACAATCCGGCGTTGCGGACGCCTGCGATGCTCTATCTGTTCCACCGGGCCGATGAACGGCTGGATGGCCGACCTTCGATGATCGTGATCGACGAAGGATGGAAAGCGCTGGATGACGAAGTGTTCGTCCGCCGTCTGAAAGACTGGATGAAAACCGTGCGCAAACGCGGCGGGGTGGTGGGTTTCGCAACGCAAAGCGCCGCTGACGCACTCGACAGCAAAATCGCCAGCACGATCATCGAACAGGCGGCAACGCAGCTGTTCATGCCAAATCCAAAGGCGCAGGCACGCGACTATATCGACGGCTTTGGCCTGACCGAACATGAGTATGAACTGGTACGCGGTCTACCCGATCATCTGCGCTGCGTGCTGATCAAACAGGCGAATATGAGTGTGGTCGCAAGGCTCGATATGAGCGGCATGCCCGAAGTGCTCACCATTCTTTCCGGGCGTGAAAAGAGCGTGCGGCATATGGACAGCCTTCGCGCCGAACATGGCGACGACCCGAGCGCTTGGCTGCCGCAACTGGTCGAGGCAGCCCAAAAAGGCCCGCGCGCTCTGTGGGAAAGGGATGCCGCCTGATGGCTGCTTGCCCGACCATCGATCCTGCCATCGGCACCGCACAGACGCTGATCGCGTCGGTCAACTGCTATGTCGAGACGAGCGTCGCGCAAAGCTATGGCGCGTTGATGGGGCCAGGGGGCGGAATGCGCGGTGCGCTGACTGCCGCGCTCGTCATTTACGTGGCTATTCTGGGCTACCGGTTCATGCTTGGCAGAGCCCGGCTTTCGGTGGGCGATCTGGTGCCTCGCATGCTGATGATCGGTGCGATCCTGGCGCTGACGACCAGCTGGGCGACCTATCAGACGCTGGTCTATGATGTGCTCACCGATGGGCCTGAGGAACTTGCAGGCATGGTAACGCGCGGTCAGGCCCCTGCCCAAAGCGTCGCCCAGCGCGTCGACCGCGTTTCGAAGCAGCTGACCGATGTCGCCAACGACTGGGGGAAAGGACCGTTGGGCATCGTCGCGGCAGTCGGTCCGCAATCGAACATTGCCGATGCCGCCAATGCAGCACGGGCAAGGGCAGAGGCGAACGGCCAGAACCCGATGTCCACAACCACCGTTTCGACGCCAACCACCATCGGTGCAAATCCCTTTTCCTCTGCCCCCAATTATCTCAGTTGGTCGGCGATGCTGCTGACGCTGACCGCGGCGGGAAGCGTTGCCATCGCCAAGGCGCTGCTCGGCCTGTTGCTGGCGCTTGGCCCCGCATTCGCGCTGTTTGCATTGTTCGACAATCTGCGCGGACTGGCGGTTGGCTGGGCGCGGGCCGTACTGTTTCTCGCCTTCGTGCCCTTACTCGCCACGCTGACTTCGCTCGCGATGCTGGCGATGCTGGAACCGATGGCGACGCGGCTGGCAATCGACGCCGGGCGCAACGTCTGGTCGCTCAACAGCGCGCTCGCGATCTTCATCGCCGTGCTGGTAATGACGGGCATCGCCCTGCTGGCGGTGCGCGTCGCGGGGATGATGGTTTCCGGCTGGGTAATCAGCTTCAAGGATCAAATGGCAAATGTTGGCGGCACGAATGAAAACAGGCTGCATGAAGTCCAAACCTCGAACGGCGCTCTGTCGGGTGGCATGGCAAGCATGAACCAGCCGCGTCTCGATCAAATGGTGCAGGCGATCAAACGCAGCAATTCGGTGCACGTCCTGCAACAGACGCATACGGCCAACGGCCGCCTCAACGCTATGGCCGCGCCGCAACTGCAACGCCCCGCAGCAGAAGCCACGCCATCGCGTGTCAGAGGCTTGCTGCCGAACAAGGCGCCTGCCTCCCTCTCGTCTCCGCTTCGTCCAGCAAGGTCATGGTCATGATCCGTCCGTTCCTCGCGATAGTCGCCATCGCATTGGCTGCGCCTGCGGCCATCGCCCAGATCCCGGGTTTTGATGCGATGATCCAACCGGAAGCGCCGCGCGATCCGCGCATCCGCGTGATCGATTACGATACCGACCAGATATTTTCGGTCACCGGCCATACCGGCTATCAGATGACGATCGAGTTCGAACCCGGCGAAAAGATCGAGACCGTCGGCATCGGCGATTCGAGCGGCTGGCAGGTAACGCCAAATGGCAACGCAACCTTGCTGTTCGTAAAACCGATGGCCGTGGTGCCGACGACCAACATGACGCTCGTCACCAACAAGCGGCATTACAATCTGGAACTGATCAGTCGCAACGGCGCAAGGGTGAACCGCGATGCGATCACCTATGTGCTGCGCTTCCGCCTCCCGCCTCCTCCCCCGGCGATTGCGCGGAACGAGGATCTGGTGACGCCGATCCCTGAGGCGATGTGGAACCGCAATTACCGTTTCGAAGGCAGCAAGGAACTGGTGCCCGAAGAGATTTTCGACGACGGCAGCTACACCTTCATCCGCTTTGCCGACACGATGGAAACGCCTGCAATCTTCGCTGTCAGCGGGGCCGAGGATGAAAATCTGGTCAACAGCAATCAGCGCGGCAAATACGTAATGATCGACCGTGTGTCCGGTCAGATCGTCCTGCGCCATGGCAAGCTCGTCACCCGGCTGTTCAACGAGGCCTATGTCAGCCCCGAACCGGGGCCGAACGCGCCCAAACCGCGTCCACGCAAGAAACGCGGTTTCCTTGGGTTGGGCGGATGATGGAGAACGCTGCAATGACCGATGCCGATCCCCGCACCGCGCTGGACGCCGACGCGCTTGCCGAGGCCAACCGCCGTGCCTCGCCCCAGCTGACCGTCGCCAGCGGTTTTACGCCGGGTGTGATGGCGGGGGTGTGCGGGATTGCGCTTTTAGGCATCATGACCTTCAGTTCGCTCTCGGCAAAACGGACTGGGGCGCAGCAGCAATCGGTGGCAACCATCCCGGCAGCGGGACAAAACACCACCGGCAGCGCGCTTGGTCAAGCGGTCGTCCCCGTTCGTCCCCCCGAAAAGCCGCCCGTTCTGGTAACCGCACAAAGCGGTACGGCAGGTATGCCCTATGGAGCCGTGCCTGCCGGTATCGTCAGTGCAAAGGGTATCAACACCGGAACTTTGGCGCGCCTGCAATCGCCCGCTCTGGTCGTCGATCTGTCCAAGGGTACTGCCGGTGCTGCAATAGCCGCAGCCGCCAAGCCAAACGCCCAGGGCCTTGCACAAACCATTTCTGGCGAGGAGCGAGGGATTGCGCGTGCCGGGCATATGGGCGACGGAGCCTTTATCGTTCCCGAAGGGACGGTGCTGGCCGGAACACTCGAAACCGCCATCAATTCGGACTTGCCCGGCCATGTGCGCGCAGTCATCAGTCGCAATGTCACCAGCTTCGATGGCAGCCGCATCCTGATCCCCAAGGGCAGCCGCTTGGTTGGGCAATATCAATCGAATCTGGCCGTCGGGCAGAAACGCACTTTCGTCATCTGGGAAAGGCTTATGCGCCCCGATGGGGTAACGATTGCGCTCGCTTCCCCTGGCACCGACTCGCTCGGTCGGGCCGGGGTGACCGGCAAGGTCGACAGCCATTTCCTGCGTCGTTTCGGTGCGGCCCTTTTGCTGTCGGTGATCGACGCCGGCGGCCGGGCGATTACGGCCGGCAGCGGCAATGTCGTGATCGCAGGCGCAGGCGGCGGGGCGGCAAGTGCCGCAGGTGCCGGACTGCAGAATGACGTGAACATTCCGCCGACGATCAAGGTCGCGCAAGGAACGGCGATCCGCATTTTCCTTAATCGCGATCTGGATTTTTCGGGCGTCGACGCGATTTCGCCGCGATGAGCATCGAACCTGATCCGAAGGAATTCGGCGCAATCTATCTGCAAAGCTTTCTGGAGCCTTTGCGGCACTGGCTCAATGCGACGGACGTTACCGAAATCCTCATCAACCGCCCGGGCGAAATCTGGGTGGAGCGAAACGGCCATGCGACGATGGAACGGCATGAAGCACCTGCTCTCGATGGCAATCTGCTGACCCGCCTGTCGCACCAGATCGCGCGTAGCAGTTTTCAGGGAATAAACCGGGAAAGTCCTCTTCTGTCGGCGACTTTACCCGATGGTATCCGCGTGCAGATCATCGCCCCGCCTGCAACGCGTGACGGCATAGCGGTCGCGTTTCGGAAACATGTGCTGAACGATATCGACGTTCGACAATTTCTGGCACAAACTGCAATCGCCAGGCGGTCTTCGGCTGACGAAGACCGGCAGCATATGCGAAACCTCGCCGCCAATGGCGATGTTGCCTTGCTGTTGGATTTCGCGGTAGCCAAGCGGAAAACCGTGCTAATTTCCGGTGGAACGTCATCAGGCAAAACAACGCTTTTGAACGCGCTGCTTAAGGAAATTCCGCTTAGCGAGCGTCTTGTCGTCATCGAGGACACCCCGGAACTGCACTTGGCGCATCCCAATGCGATCGGTCTGGTCGCGGTATCCGGCAATCAGGGCGAAGCAAAGGTTACGACCGACGATCTAATGCGCGCATCGCTGCGAATGAGGCCTGACCGGCTGATCGTAGGGGAATTGCGTGGGACGGAGGTCGCAACCTTTTTGCGTGCCATTAATACGGGGCATCCGGGATCGTTCGCATCGATCCATGCCAGCAGTACGCAAGGCGCACTTGAGCAGCTGGCGCTGATGTGTCTGCAGGCGGGTCTTGGACTCTCGCGGGAAGACACATTAAGCTATACGCGCACGATGATCGACGTCGTCATCCAGTTGCGACGCGATTCCGGTCAACGCTTTTTCGAAGA
>JBOFLS010000003.1:0-26854 GCA_051657985.1 Sphingorhabdus sp.
TCGAGTGCTGCTTCTCAAAGCTCAAGCAGTTCCGCCGGGTTGCAACACGGTTCGAAAAAACCGCACAAAACTACCTTGCAGTCGTCACACTCGCTGCAACCGTCCTATGGCTCAGGTAACTGTCCACACTGCCTAGAGCTACCTAAGCAAGCAGAAGTCCGGCATAATTATTTTTTCTTGGGTTTCGCGCCGATAACAGCGCTCGATACAAGTTTGCGATAGGACTCCAGATCGCGGTTGTAATAGTGAATGACCGGGGCTTCATAGCTGATCATGTACAGTCGCCCATCGACGATTGCGCCGGTAGCTTCGCCCTTGCGCTTCACCTCTTCGCCCTGAACGGTGAAGCTATAAGCAAAACGCACCCCGGATTTACCGGCAAAAGTCGCGGGCTCGATCTTGTCGACCGACATTAAAGCAGTGCCGTTGGCGACACGGTAACTGCCTTCGAAAAGCTGGGGAATATCGGTTGGCAGCATCGTTTTCGAGAAGCGCGGCAGGGGCCGGTTTTTCTTGTCGACCTCGCGAAAGAGCGTGGTGTTGTCGGCGATACCGCCATAAAATGTCACGTCATTGAGAAGGAGTCCGTCGAGCGTCCAGCTTTCGGCGTTGCGCCCGGGCCGTGCGCCCAGCCTGTTCCAGTCCTGTGAGGGAGAAACCATGAGACCCGATTTTGCCACGGTCACGGGCTTGCCGGCAGCCATGAGTTTGTAGCCGGCCATTACCGGCGAAGTTGCCAGCGCAACCGTTACGGTAAACACCAGAATTCTCGACTTTTTGGTCATTATATTTGCTCCCCTGCCATCATTGCGATCATCGGCCGGTCTTTCGCATCCGGTCGAAGTTTCAGATATTCCTTAAGTGCCGACTTTCCTTCAAGCTCTTGCCCGTTGCGCAACAGCGCAAGGCCCAGGCCCCGCCAGCTTTCCACAGGCGCACCTGGATCCGCCACCGCCTGCCGGTAGAATTCGGCGGCTTTGCTCAAATCTTCGGGCTTCCCCCGCATACGGTACAGCTCCCCACGTGCGAACAGCAGTTCAGGCGTCCACCCCCCTGACGCCAGCTGCCCCAAAAGCAGTTCGGTTGCCCCGAAATCGTTCAGTTTGATCTGGTCGTCGATGAAATCGGCCCAGAATGGTTGCAGCGCCTGTCGATATTCGGCCTCGCGGGTGTTTGAGGACGTAGCCGTTCTGGATTTCTCGGCCATTTCCGCCATAGTCGCCATGCGTTCGGCCGAACCTGGATGTGTCGCGAACATCCCGCCATTCTTGTCCTTGCGGCTCTTGGTTCCCCTCGCCGCAGCGGTGGCATCGGCTTCATCACGGATTTGCCCCCATATTTTCGAGGCCTCGGATGGATCATAACCGGCCGCCGCCAGCATAGGAATCGATCCCGCATCCGCATCGCGCTCCATCTCGCGCGAAAATGTGAAAATGTTCGATAGAATTGCAAGCTGTGCCAGTGACCCGACCAAGCCGAACATCCCGAAAATGGCAGCGACATTGGCATTGCCCTTGACGCTTCTGAACAGCTGCAGACTGTGCCTGTTTCTGAAATGCGTATATTCATGCCCCAGCACGGCGGCCAGTTGCGCCTCATTGCGCGTCCGAAGCAAGAGCCCGGACCAGATGATCATCATACCGTTGGGCGACATGCTGGCGTTAAAATAAGCCGTCCGAACAATATATATGCGCACAGGCGCGCATTCTTCTTGGCCCACCGTCTTGCAAAAAACGTCGCGTACATAAGCGTTGAGCGCGGGATCGCGGATAACGAAGTTCGATGCCTTGATCGTCCGTTCATCCTCGTCGGCCTGCATCCACAGTCCGCGTTCATCCTTCTCTTTCGGTAGTTCGCCGATTGCCAATGGCTGCGGTTTTTCCGCGTTGGCCATAGGCGCCAAAACCTGCCCGGCAAGCAAGGCAGCAATCAAAAGCTTGCGCATGATCTACTTCTTTTTCTTGCTCTTTTTCTTCGACGGCGGAGCCTCTCCCTCACGGAGCGGCCAATTGCGAAGCACCTGCGACACGCGTTTGTCGGCACCTTCGGCTTCACGAGGATCGCCACCTACGGCAGGGTCGATGTTGAACCACACGACATTGCCATTCGAAAGATCGACCAGCCCGGCATAGGACACATGCACCCCGGCCGGTATCCAAGCGCCGAAGAGACCCGCTACCAACAGTTGAGCAACTTTCCGGCCAGCGTCGCCGTAAGCATCTTCATTATATACGAAAAGTGCATAATCGCCGCCTTGGATATCCTTCAGCTTTGCGGCTTCGGCACCCAGGGTCCAATCGAAGCGGTCCTTTTTCGTCGGAAGTTTGGCGCCATAGATTTTGTGTGTAATGATCGATCCGGCAACCGACCGGAACAGGGCCTGATAATCCGCGACCAACGCCGCTTTATCGCCTTCCTGATCTTCCAGAAAAACGATTTCATTGCCCTTTGACGCCTGGTTTTTCTTCAACGCCGCGGTGATGTTGCTGCGTGCGGTTGCCGTCCAGTCGGCATTCGCCTCGGTTACGCCCCCTATACCGACCGAGCCGACTTTCACATCGGGTCGGAACACGACGATCGTGACCGGCCTGTCTTTCGGGAAAGCGAATGTCTCGTCCGTACGAGTCGACGATGATACGAATTGCGCCTGCACAGGAGTCGTAAACAGCGCCGCCGAAATAGCGGCCATCATGACCAGTTTTCTCATTGATACCCCCTCTTGAACCCAGAGAAAAACTATCGCCGCAAAAAACAAAATCAAGATGTTTTACGCAAGAGCCTTTCGTAGCAACTCATTCACCATTTGAGGATTGGCCTTACCCTGCATTGCTTTCATCGTCTGGCCGACGAAAAAGCCGAACAGTTGTTCCTTGCCTGCGCGATATTGTTCGAGCTGACCGGTATTGTTGGCGAGGATTTCGGCGATCACGGCTTCGATCGCGCCGGTGTCGCTCGTCTGTTTGAGGCCCTTTTCCTCAACAATGGCAGCAGCATTCTGACCGGTTTCGAGCATGATCTCGAAGACCTGTTTGGCAATGCTTCCCGAAATCGTGCCATCGGCCACCAGTTTGAGCAATTCGGCGGCTTGTGCGGGGCTGACCGGGCTTTCGTCCAAGGACTTGCCCATCTTGTTCAGCACTCCGAACAGCTCGGAAAGCAGCCAGTTCGACCCCTGTTTGGGATCGACGCCTTGGCTGAGCAAATCCTCAAACCAGAAAGCGGTTTCGGCTTCGGCTGTTAACACCGCGGCCGCATAAGCGGTCAGCCCCATGCTTTCATAACGCGCGCGCTTGGCATCTGGCAGTTCGGGCAAACTGGCTCGGCATTCCTCAAGGAAGGCGTCATCCAGCTCGAGCGGCAACAGGTCCGGATCAGGGAAATAGCGATAATCATGCGCGTCTTCCTTGCTGCGCATGGAGCGGGTTTCGAGCTTGTTCGGATCGAACAGCCGGGTTTCCTGTACCACGGTGCCGCCATCCTCGATCAGATGGACCTGACGCCGCGCCTCTACCTCGATCGCCTGCATGACGAAGCGGATCGAGTTGACATTCTTGGTTTCGGTTCGCGTGCCGAACTCCGCACCCGGCTTGCGCACGCTGACATTCACATCGGCGCGCATCGAGCCTTCCTCCATATTGCCGTCGCACGATCCGACATAGCGAAGGATCGAGCGGAGCTTCTTCACATAAGCCCCTGCTTCAGCAGGCGAACGCATGTCGGGCCGCGATACGATTTCCATCAGCGCAACGCCCGAACGGTTGAGATCGACATAGGACATGGTGGGGTGCTGATCGTGCATCAGCTTGCCCGCGTCCTGCTCGACATGGATGCGTTCGATGCCGATGGTTTTCACCGGGCTGTCGGGGTCTTTCTCGTCGAGCGTCACCTCAATTTCGCCTTCGCCGACAATCGGGTGGTAAAGCTGCGAAATCTGGTAGCCCTGCGGCAGATCGGCGTAGAAATAATTCTTCCGATCGAACCGCGACCATTTGTTGATCTGCGCGTTGATCGCCATGCCGGTGCGCACCGCCTGGCGGATGCATTCGCGGTTGGGCACCGGCAACATGCCGGGCATTGCCGCGTCGACAAGGCTCACATGGCTGTTCGGCTCCCCGCCATAAGCGGCCGACGCGCCCGAAAAGAGCTTTGCGTTGGAAGTAACTTGGGCGTGGACCTCAAGGCCGATCACGACCTCCCATTCACCGGTTTCGCCCTGGATGCGGTATCCGCTCATCTACTTTTCGCTTTCTGGCTTTGTATCAAAACGAGCTTCGCTGATATTTCGACGCCGCCCAAACCAAGAAATCAGTCCAATAGCAGCGCCGACGAGCAGCATCAGGCCGTAAGTTTGTAGGTCACTCATTTCAAAAGTCCCGTTCGGGCTGAGCTTGTCGAAGCCCTGCCCTTTTCTGCGAGGTTGAACAACAAGACAGCCCTTCGACAAGCTCAGGGCGAACGGTGTTGCGGATCACCACCACTTCTCCGCCTCAGCTGTAAACCCAGCGCGCTCCTCAATCGCCAGCCCCGCATTCAGCACGCCTTGCTCATCCAGAGCCTTGCCCACAATCTGTAAGCCCAGCGGCAAGCCATCCTTCGATAACCCACCCGGCACCGACATCGCAGGCAATCCCGCAAGTGAGGCAGGCACCGCGAACACATCGTTCAGATACATGGACAGCGGATCGCTCGTCTTTTCGCCTAAACCGAAGGCCGCGCTTGGTGCGGTGGGCGCGAGGATCAGGTCGCACGCTCCCCAAGCCTGCTCAAAATCGCGGGCGATCAGGGCGCGTACCTTCTGCGCCTGCGTGTAATAGGCGTCGTAGAAACCGGCGGAGAGTACATAGGTGCCGATCATGATCCGGCGACGCACCTCTGCGCCGAAACCGGCTGCGCGGGTGGCGGCGTACATGTCTTGCAGGCCTGCTCCGTCTGGCAGGTCGCGGAGACCATAACGCACGCCATCATAGCGGGCGAGGTTTGACGAGGCCTCGGCAGGGGCGATGATGTAATAAGCGGGCAGCGCATATTTAGTGTGCGGCAGGCTGATCTCGACGATCTCCGCGCCTGCATCCTTCAGCCAGGCGATGCCATTGTCCCACATCGTGGCGATGTCTTCGTCGATGCCGTCGAGGCGGTATTCCTTGGGGATGCCTACCTTCTTGCCGCGCAGGTCGCCCGACAGGCCCGCCTCCCACTCAGGCACGGGCAGGTCGAGCGAGGTCGAATCCTTGGGATCGAAGCCCGCCATCGCCTCCAGCATGATTGCGCAATCGCGCACATCGCGCGCCATCGGCCCTGCCTGATCGAGCGAACTGGCAAAGGCGACAATGCCCCAGCGCGAGCAGCGGCCATAGGTCGGCTTTATGCCGCTGATGCCGACGAAAGCGGCAGGCTGGCGGATCGAACCGCCGGTGTCGGTGCCGGTTGCCGCCGGGCATAGCCGCGCGGCGATTGCAGAGGACGAACCGCCCGATGAACCACCGGGGGCCAGGGCGGCATTGCTGCCATCATTGCGCCGCCAGGGCGAAATGACATTGCCGAAATAGCTGGTCTCGTTGGACGAGCCCATGGCGAACTGGTCCATATTGAGCTTGCCCAGCATCCCAGCGCCCGCTTTCCACAGATTCGCCGAAACGGTCGACTCATAGGTCGGCACAAAACCTTCGAGGATATGGCTGGCGGCCGTGGTCTGCACGCCCTCGGTGCAGAACAGGTCCTTCATGCCGATCGGTACGCCCGCCACCTTGCCCAGAGGCTTGCCCGCCGCGCGGTCGGCATCGACGGCCTGCGCTGCGTCAAGGGCTTTTTCCGGGGTTTCAACGATGAAGGCGTTCAGCACCTTGGCCGCTGCCACGTTGGCGTTGAAGGCTTCGGCCACTTCAACGGCCTTGAATTCGCCAGAGGCGACGCCGGAACGGATGGATGCTACGCCGAGTTTAGTCAGATCGCTCATGCCCCTACTCCGTCACCCTGAACTTGTTTCAGGGTCCATTTTGCCTCTCCAGCTCCGGTTTTGCTGCACAATGGATGCTGAAACAAGTTCAGCATGACGGCGGTTGTATTGGAAAGCGGATGCCGCATCACTCGATCACCTTCGGCACGCCAAAGAAACTGCCTTCGCGCGCAGGCGCATTGGCGAGTACCTTCTCGCGCACATCGCCATCAGTCACCGCATCGTCGCGCAGCCGCGTCTTGTTGGGGATAACCGCCGTCATCGGCTCAACGCCCGAGACATCCACCTCACCCAATTGTTCGACCCAGGCAAGGATGCCGTTCAGCTCCCCGACCATCTTTTCGGCCTCTTCGTCACGGATCGCGATGCGCGAGAGCCGCGCGATCTTGTTCACGGTATCTTTATCGACTGACATAGGATTCCTTGTGGTCCGGATCGACAAGCGATCCGGTGGCAGCCGCTAGCATTCACTCTGGCGCACTTCAACCGTCAAAGGAATGCTTTTCAGCCGTCATTCAAAAACCCGCTGCTATTTTCGTCGGATAGTCTAAACGCCGCATTAAGCGCAATCAACGGAAGCCCCCAACTTGGCCCGCAAATTTCTCTATATCGTCGCCGCACTCATTACCCTGGTGATCGCAGGCGGCTTCGTGTTCAACATCTATCAGGAAGAGCTGACCGACTTCGCGATCGGCCAGCTGGAACCGACGGTCGAGTTCAAAAAGCAAGAGGCGCTGGCAACCAACATCTACGACGACCCGAAAATGTGGTTCGCACGCGGCGAGCAGAAGGCGAACAATCCAACGCTGTGGCAACCCGTGGGTGCACCCGCAACGGAAGTGCCGGGATCGGCCGCGATCTTCTTTATCCATCCTACCTCGTTCATGGCCCGCACGCATTGGAACGCGCCCTTGGACGATCAGGAATCGCAGGACCGTGCCCGGCTGTTTCTCCGAGGGCTCGCCTCCCCCTTCGCCGCGGCGGGCGAGGTCTGGGCCCCGCGCTATCGGCAAGCAGGGATCGGTGCCTTTCTGACGACCAAGCCCGAAGGCGCTGCGGCGCTGGACGATGCTTATCAGGACGTTCAGCTGGCTTTCGACCATTTCGTCAAAAATGTACAAAAAGATCGCCCGATTATTTTGGCAGGGCACAGCCAGGGTGCATTGCACCTGACGCATTTGTTGAAAGACCGGATTGCGGGCAAGCCGATCGCCAAGCGGATTGTCGCTGCCTATGTCGTCGGCTGGCCGGTTTCGGTGACGACCGACCTGCCGGAAATGGGACTACCCGCCTGTACTTCGCCGGATCAAACCGGCTGCATCATGGCCTGGAACAGCTATGCCGAACCCGCAGGATATGAACGGATTATAGAGCTTTATGATGCGACCACGGGTTTCAATGGCGAATCGCGCAAGGATACATCGATCCTTTGCACCAATCCACTAAATGGTGGCGCGGTACCCAAGGCGGAGGCTTCGGCCAATCTCGGCACCTTGAAACCTTCGGGTGATCTGAGCAGCGGCGAACTGGTGCCCACCACCGTTCCCGCCCGTTGCGACGACAAGGGCTTTCTGCTGATCGGCGATCCGGTCGACATGGGGCCTTACACGCTGCCAGGCAACAATTACCACGTCTATGACTACCCGTTATTCTGGGCCAATATACGCGCCGATGCCCTATGGAGGACTCAGCGATTTCTGGCGCGTTGATGGCTTGCCTCAGTTCATTTCTTCAAGCTCGTCACCCCCGCGGAGGCGGGGGTCCATCACCGGCAATTGAAATTTGTTCCTCGGGTGATGGATTCCCGCCTTCGCGGGAATGACGAAGTGTAATAGTGACATAGAATGACATTGGTCACCACATCCGCCCCTGAATATCGCGCCGCCCTGCCCGAGGGCGGCGTCCTCATTGCCCTTGATGTCGGCACCAAGACGATCGGTACCGCCTTTTGCGATGCAGGCTGGAGCTTTGCCTCTCCCGCAGATTTGATCGCGCGCAGCAAGTTCGCCAAAGACAAGGCGAGGCTTCAGGCTCTTATGGCTACCCGCACGACAGCCGGTATCGTTATCGGCCTGCCGATCAACATGGACGGCAGCGAATCCCCCCGAAGCCAATCGACCCGTGCCTTTGCCCGCAATATCGCCGATTTGGGTCTGCCTATCCTGTTATGGGACGAACGCTGGTCCACTGCCGCGGCCGAGCGCGTCATGATCGCCGCAGACCTGAGCCGCGCCAAACGCGCCGAACGCATCGACAGTGCAGCCGCAGCGCATATCTTGCAGGGGGCAATCGATGCACTGACGCAAGGACTGTCCCTTTAGGGACAGTCGCCAAAGGGACAGTCCTGACTGTTATTGCAGTTTTTGCTGTCCTACATCGCCGATGTTCTATTATTGTTCGCGCATGCCGAAACCCAGACGAAAACAGGAAATCCGCCAATCGATCCAGCATGAGATCGAAACCTTGAAACAAAAACGCGGTGAGAGCCGCCGTACCGATTGGCGTGGCATTGCGCTTGATGCTTTATTGAACGGGCATTCGATCACCGCGGCGGCAAGGCTTGCGGGGGTAAAGCGCACCCGCATCTATGTCGAATGCAACCGTTGCGCACAATTCGATCGGGCGTTCCAGCTTGCACGGCATTATGCCCGCATCAAGTTTCAATGGGTTTCGAGACCGATCTGGCCACCCTCGACTGAAACGATTCAACGACACGAAGAAACGTTTCAACGCATATCCGAGGGTTATCGTTATCAACTTGTCGGCAATCCCAAATGGTTCTAAGGGCATGGCTTTAATGACATTACCATCAATTGCATCGTCTGATCGATTCCCTGCAGGGTCGGCCGCCTTCCCGCACAAGCATCTGTTGGGCATTGCCGGGTTGCAGCCCTGGGAGATCGAGTTCGTCCTGACCGAGGCCGAACAATGGGTCGCACTCAACCGATCGGGCGCGGCCAAGCATGACGATCGGTTGAGCGGTCTTACGATCATCAATGCCTTTTTTGAAAATTCGACGCGTACCCTGCTGTCTTTCGAGATAGCCGGCAAGCGGTTGAGCGCGGATGTCGTCAACATGCATGCCGCGCAATCGAGCACCAAGAAGGGCGAGACGCTGATCGATACCGCGATGACGCTGAACGCAATGCGCGCCGATGCGATCGTCATCCGCCATGGCAGTTCGGGTGCGGTCGATCTGATTTCGCAAAAGGTCGATTGCCCCGTGTTGAATGCAGGCGACGGCACGCATGAACATCCGACCCAAGCGCTGCTCGATGCGCTGACCATACGCCGCCGCAAAGGGCGCATCGATGGACTCACGGTAACGATCTGCGGCGACATATTGCACAGCCGTGTCGCGCGGTCGAACATGCTATGCCTGACAGCATTGGGGGCGCAAGTGCGTGTGGTTGCCCCCCCTGCCCTGATGCCCGACGGCGTCGACAGTTTCGGCGTGCAGGCTTTCAACCGTTTCGACGACGCCTTATCCGGCAGCGATGTGGTAATGATGCTGCGGCTGCAGAATGAACGGATGCAGGGCGATTTCATTCCGTCTGCGCGCGAATTCTTCCATCTTTACGGCCTCGATTCGCGGCGACTGGCGCTGGCCAGGCCTGACGCATTGGTGATGCATCCCGGCCCGATGAATCGCGGTGTTGAAATCGCCAGTCACATAGCCGACGACCTTGAACGCTCAGCGATTACCGAGCAGGTCGAGATGGGGGTTGCCGTAAGGATGGCCTGCCTCGATATATTGACACGCCGGGCCCGCGCCGTGGAGGGCTGGGCATGAGCGGTATAAACATCCTTGGCGGTCAATTGATCCTGCCAGGCAAAGCCAAGCCCGAAACCGCGCATCTTCATGTATCGGGAGAACGCATAGAAAATGTCGGCAAGGCCGATCCCCTGGGCGAACGGATCGACGCCGATGGCCTGATCGTTGCCCCCGGCATCATCGATCTCGGCGTATTCACAACCGACAAACCCGCTTTCCGTTTCGGTGGGATTACGCGTGCAGCCTTGATGCCCGATCAATCGCCGGTGCATGACGATCCGGCGACGATCCGTTTTGCAGGGCGCAAGGGAAAGCCCGATTTCTGGGTTCATCCGCTAGCGGCGGCGACCAAGGAACTGAACGGTCAGCACATGGCCGAGATTGCCCTGATGAAGGAAGCTGGTGCGCTGGGTGTCGCCACAGGGCGGCGCTGGATTGCCGATTCGGGCGTGATGCTGCGACTGATGCGCTATTGTGCAATGCTCGATATGCCCTTGTTCGTGCATAGCGAAGATGCCGGACTGACCGGGAATGCGGTTGCGACCACGGGACTGAACGCAACGCTCCTTGGCCTTCCGAGCGCCTCTCCTGTGGCCGAAACGCTTGCCATTCAGCGCGATCTTTCGCTTGCCGCCGAAAGTGGGGCACATGTGCATTTCCGCCAGGTAACAACAGCGGCGGGCCTCGATCTGATCCGCCGTGCCAAGGATAAGGGACTGCGTATCACGTGCGGTATCACGCCCGCCCATTTGTTCCTTTCGGACACCGCTTTAACCGGATTCCGGACTTTCGCCCGGCTGTCTCCGCCCTTGCGCAGCGAGGATGACCGGCTGGCCTGTATCGCTGCGGTCGCCGATGGCACGATCGATGTCATTGCCTCCGGTCACGATCCGCGCGGTCCCGAAGACAAACGCCTGCCCTTTGCCGATGCCATGCCCGGCATGGCGGGGGCAGAAACGCTGCTGGCGCTGACGCTCAATCTGGTGCGCGACGGCAAAATATCGATGGGCCGGCTGTTCGATCTGCTTGCCACCAATCCAGCCCATATTCTGAAGGTCAATGCAGGCGTGATCGAACCAGAGCGCGAGGCCGACCTGATCTTCATCGATGCCGATGCACCCTGGCAGGTGGACAGCGCGCAGATGGCCGCATTGGCCGGCAATACCCCGTTCGACAAGCTGCCCGTTCAGGGGCGGGTGCGCAAAATCATGAAGGGTGGCAAGATCATCTGATCCGCCGCCCTTCGATAAGCCATATTCGGGTAAAAAGATTTAACGCGAGGCAATTTTCACAGGCTTGCGTGCCAGGCGCTTGGCCGAAGCCATGCGCACGGGCAATGCGCCATCGCTGTTCTTGACGATGCAATCGCCGCCGCCAGCCTTGATCTGACGGCAAGCGGCATTGGCGCTTTCCAGATTGCCGAAACCCGACGCGGCAAGGCGGGTAAGCGACCTGCCTTTCACCGTCACGGTCGAGCTTGCCGAGCTAAAGCCCTTCAGGATGCCGTGTTTGCGGGTTAATTGGCTCCAAGCCTTTTGCGCATTGGCATTTGAAGAGAAAGCGCCAAGCTGCACCTGATACCGGCCTTGTGCCTTGGCAGCCGGCGCCGGAATATCATTAAGCGCAAGCTTAACGGGTTTTGCAGGCTTCACAGCCGGTGCCGTCTGCGCAACCTTCGCAGGCGCTTCGGGAGCCTTGATCAACGGCACCTGAACGGTGGAAGCCGGAACCGGTGTCGAAGCAACTTCTGCCACGCGAACGTCGCTTTCGGTAAAGCCTTCAGCTTCAGGAGCCGGACCAATAGCGGCCAGTTCGGTAACCGGAGGAAGCTCGGCCAACGCAACCGCTGCGGGGGCAGGTGCTTCGGCGGCGGCCATTGCCGGGACCGAAATCGCGTTGCCAAGCGCCAGACGGACGGGCTGTCCGGCATCTTCACGCGGCGTAACCTTCAAAAGGCTTGCAACCCGCATTTGATATGCACCCGGACGAGCAAGCTGTACCCACTCGACCAGACGCTGATCTGCCGCGCTCTGCGCGACATCTTGCGCTGCCATCACACGGGCATCGCGCCAGCGACCGTCCAAAGCATAGGCCATGGCAAGGTTCTGGCGGGTACGGGCGCTGGTGTTATCGGCACGGATTGCCTCGACCAGCACATCAATCGCACGTTTCTGGTCGCCGGCAAGCGCAAGCGCAAGACCGTAATCGCTGGCAGGTAATATTGCCCGGTTGGAATCAACCAGCGAAATCGCTGATTCGACCTTGCCTTGAGCAATTCGGCTAAGCGCAACGCCGACAACGGTGCGGGGATCGACCTGGCCCAATTCCATGACATCTTCGAAAGTGCGCTCAGCCGCGACGAAACGGCCTTGCGCCAGATAGATGCGCGCAAGCAGCGAACGATATTCCAGATTGACAAGATCGGCCTCAACCGCACCTTCGGCATAGGTCAACGCTTCGTCAACCTGACCTTTGGCAAGCAGTTTTTCCGCTTTGATCGCCCAACTGCGAGCTTTTTTCGTTTGCACGCTCGTTTTAGAGGATTTCTGCGTTGCGGCGCTGGAGGCTACGACCTCTACTCCGCCGACTGCAGTAAAGCCAACTACCGCAGTTGTCAGCGCCAGTTTTACAATCATCCTGTTCATAATGATATCACCTTAAACTTGTCTGGTTGGCTTATGCTTGTTTCTTGCTTGGAACATGGGCGGCCAAGGTTGAAATTTCGGGCATGCTATCGATGAAAGCATCCAGCGCCGCCGTTACGAGCTGTTGCGCCGACTGGTTGCTCACCGCGCAAGCCAAACGAAGCTTCAGATGCCGCTCACCATCGAGCCGCAGTGTGAAGGCAGACTTGCTCTTGCTTCCCGGTGCCGCACGCGGCTTCGGTGCCGCCTTTGGCAATGCGGAAGTCATCGGAGCGGGGGCTATCGCAATCGGACGCGGTTTGACCAGAGGCACAACAGGTGCAGCGATCAATTCCTCTTCGTCATCATCGGCAACGCCCAGTTCCTCGGCTTGGACATGCAACTGTTCAGCGATCCGATCCTGTTGCAGCTTGACCTCGGGTCTCACCTCGGGAATCGCACCTGCTAGCGGGTTGAAGCCCATGTCATGTTCGTAATCCATCGGCGCGGTCTGGTCGGGATCGACATCATAGCCCATGTCATTCCAGCCGCAGTCGTCCTGCATCGAGCCGGCAGCGGCAATGCCGTTATTGTTACTGATAAGCTGACGCCGCATCGCCGGGCGCGCACCACCTTTTCGGGCGAGCAGTCCCGAAGAGAGCGATGCAAAAGGTTTGGATTCAGTCATGTTCATTTTCCCCCCGGCCCGCTTAACCGATTACGCGTCGACCAAAGCCACCCATAGGGCGGGCTTGGGCGACTTGCGGATTGGCGGCGGCAGGTGCACTGAATACCGTGCGGCGGAAATTCTTTTCGAGACGATCCGAAATATAAGACCACAGTTGACGGACCTCGTCGGCCGAACGCCCATCGGGATCGACTTCCATCACCGTGCGACCGTCGATCATCGAAGCCGCGAAATCGGTACGGTGGTGGAGTGTGATTGGAGCAACGGTGCCATGCTGGGAGAGTGCGACGGCAGCTTCCGAAGTAATCTTGGCCTTAGGCGTAGCGGCATTCACCACAAAAATCAGCGGCTTTCCGGCGCGTTCGCAAAGATCGACCGTAGCGCCTACGGCACGCAGATCGTGCGGGCTGGGACGGGTTGGAACGACGATCAGTTCGGCCACCGAAATCACGCTTTGAATAGCCATGGTAATGGCAGGCGGCGTATCGATGACCGCCAGCTTAAAACCCTGTTGACGCAAAACGGCAAGATCCGATGCCAATCGCGCAACTGTCGTTTGCGCAAAGGCAGGCAGTTCGGCCTCACGCTCGTTCCACCAATCGGCAAGCGACCCTTGCGGATCGATGTCGATCAGGACGACCGGACCGGCTCCTGCCAATTGCGCCTGTACTGCAAGATGACCGGACAAAGTGGTTTTGCCCGATCCGCCTTTTTGCGATGCCAATGCGAGAACCCTCACATTATTCCCCTTTTGCAAGCTGTTTGGAGAGGATGTGACAGAACAGGGCTAAAAATCGGTTAACGCTGATGTGGGTTTTATTCAAAGAGAGAAAATTTTCCGCTCGATGCCGTCAAAATCCCTACTTGGCGTGTCGACGACGCCAATGGATGTAAAAGGTTAAATCCTTCATTATGCAGGTTAACCAAATCGCAGCATTCCATTATATATGAACGTGCGAACGTTCTTATGGAGATGGACATGTTTCAAACGCGCATCATTTCGGCTGCGATGGCGACGGCGACCGCATTGCTTTTTGCGGCACAACCGACTTTTGCCAACGTAAAAGCAGGTGTGGATGCCTGGTCGAAAGGCGATTATCCGGGCGCGGTCAAGCAATGGCGCGATCCTGCTGCCAAGGGCGATGCCGATGCGCAATTCAACATGGCACAGGCTTATAAACTTGGACGCGGGGTTAAGCAGGATCTCAATCTCGCAGCTGAATGGTATGCGCGCGCGGCCAAACAGGGGCATTTGCAGGCGGCCGATAGTTTAGGTCATCTTTACCACTACCAGGGGAAAATTGCCCTGGCGCTGCCTTTTCTAGAGGGATCAGCCAAACGCGGCGAGCCTCGTTCGCAATATCTGCTCGCGACCGAACTGTTCAACGGAACCAATATAATGAAGGATTGGGTGCGCGCTTATGCGCTAATGACGCGAGCATCGGCGGCTGGCCTGGCTCCCGCCTCCCGCAGCCTTGCCGAAATGGACAAATATATACCGCTCGACCAACGCCAGCGGGGCGTAGCGATGGCGGGCGACATAGAGCGTAGCGCCGCACAGGTTCGTGCAGCAGAGATTGCTGGCTTTCCGATCGACACCAAGCCGCCTGTAGCCGTTGCAAAGCCGATCGACGTTCCAGCTTCCAAATCCGATTTTCCGGGCGATGCCTCATCTGCAAACGGCTATGAAACGCCCGCACCAAAACCCGTTGCGCAGCCAAAGCCGGCAAAGGTTTCCGCCACCCCGCCTCCGCTGAAAACAAAACCTATCGCATCACCTTCAGGCAAATGGCGCGTCCAGTTCGGCGCTTTTGGCAGTGATGCCAATGCCGAACGGCTTTGGAACAGTCTGGAAGCCAGGGTTAGCGATCTCGCTGCGCTAACTCCTTATCTGGCTGAGTCGGGCTCGATCATACGCTTGCAAGCCGGCCCGCTTTCCAGCCGCGCAGCAGCGGATGCACTTTGCAGCAAAGTAAGGGCAAATGTTCCAGGGCAAGCTTGTATCGTCGTGGTGCCTTAAGCTTTTAAATAAACTTAGTTCTAATATTATCTCTTTTTAGAAATTTTTTGCTTATCCAAAGAAGGCGGTGCCGGGGAAAAATCTTCGAAGTTTTGAGATACACCTTTAGACGTTAGCGCCATGCTTTGGCACTCGAAAGTGTGACTCAAATTTCCCTACCGGCACAACCGGTCAATCTCGCGTCCTAGCGTCTTCCTTGCCGCTTCTGCTCCCGGATCGACGAAGAAATACTGCGTCCCGCTCATACTCGCATTGCGCGAGCAGTAGCTGGCGCAACCCGGGGGGACAGCGCCTGGATAGCGCAAGGCAATGCCGTCATAACTGGCGTCGAAAGTGCAATCCTCTTTGCCCGATAGCGTGATCCGCACCCGGTCGTCTTCCTGTTGGGCAACCCCCTGCCCCTCGCATTTGCTTTCGGGTCCATAGACAGAGAGAAAACCGATGCGATAGCGATCCGCTCCATCGGCGAGTGCGCAGAACTTATCTGTGCCAAGCTCGCTCGTCGTCTCGAACCGGCCTTCAAAGGCGCGGCTATCAGGATCGGGAAGCAATCCCTTGTCGACAGCTAGTCGATCCAACTTCGAACCAGCATCATCGCCACCCGTGATTGCCGTTGGCACCTTGCCATCGCAGCCTGCAAGACAAAGCGCCGCCAGCAGCCAACAACGCCTCCTCATACCCGTTCCAGCCCCGAAGCTGTAACGCGGCGATAGAAACAGCTGCGTTCGCCCGTATGGCAGGTCGGTCCATCGGCGCGGGCAATGATCACCAGGGCGTCCTGATCGCAGTCGATGCGCATTTCAATCAGATTTAAAAAGTGCCCGCTGGTTTCGCCTTTTGTCCAAAGCCGCTGCCGACTGCGCGAAAAGAAAGTGACCTTGCCGCTTTCCCGTGTCGTCGCAAGTGCTTCGGCATTCATATGGCCGACCATCAGCACCGTACTATCACCGGCATCGACAACGACCGCCGTTATCAGCCCATCCTTGTCAAATTTTGGATCGAGCAGCAGCCCGGTTTCGCGATTATCGGCCATAGTTTCCGCCTAGCCGAACCCCAAGTGACTGGCAATCCAGTGAAGTTGCACTTTGTTGCAAAGCGATGACAGCTAAGGGGAGACAATCTCTATGTGTCACCCTATATGCAGCGCATTATTGGCGGCACGGGATTCGCGTTCGACATGCTCACCACCCATCCTTTCGATGACGATAAGCTGCGTGAAGAATGCGGCATCTTTGGCGTTTACAATGCGGAGGGTGCAGCGGCAATGACGGCACTCGGCCTGCATGCCCTGCAGCATAGAGGCCAGGAAGCCGCCGGTATTACAAGCTTCGATGGCAAGGAATTCCATACCCACCGCGCCATGGGCCATGTTGCGGGCAATTTCGATCGCGAAGATGTGATCGATGCCTTGAAAGGAACGACAGCGGCCGGGCATGTGCGCTATTCGACGACGGGCGAAACATCTTTGCGCAACGTGCAGCCACTTTATGCCGATCTGGCAACCGGTGGTTTTGCGGTGGCGCATAACGGCAACATCTCCAACGCAGTGCATCTGCGTCGCGAACTGGTGCGGCGCGGGTCGATCTTTCAATCGACCTCCGATACCGAAGTCATCATCCATCTTGTTGCGACCTCGATGCAGCGCACTTTGCTCGACCGGCTGATCGATGCGCTGAAACAGGTCGAGGGTGCCTACTCCCTGATTTGCCTGACGCCCGAAGGAATGATCGCCTGCCGCGATCCGCTGGGCATCCGTCCCTTGGTTATGGGGCGACTGGGTGAGACAATCATTTTTGCCTCCGAAACGGTAGCGCTCGATATCGTCGGGGCGGAATTCATGCGCAGCGTCGATCCAGGTGAGATCGTCGTGGTGCGCGAAGGCGCGATCGGTTCGCACAAGCCCTTCTACCCGCAATCGGCGCGGCCCTGCATCTTTGAGCATGTCTATTTTTCGCGCCCCGATTCGATCGTCGACGGGAACAGCGTCTATTCCGTGAGGAAGGCGATTGGTGCCGAACTGGCGCGTGAAAACCCGGTCGATGCCGATTATGTCATCCCCGTACCGGATAGCGGCACGCCTGCTGCCATCGGCTATGCCGAAGCATCGAAAATACCGTTCGAACTGGGCATTATCCGTTCGCATTATGTCGGGCGCACCTTCATTCAGCCAGGCGACGGCGTGCGTCACCTAGGTGTGAAACTGAAGCATAACGCCAACCGTAATCTGGTTGCCGGCAAACGGATCGTGTTGATCGACGACTCCATCGTACGCGGCACCACCTCCCTGAAAATCGTGCAGATGATGCGCGAGGCTGGGGCGGCCGAAGTGCACATGCGCATCGCCAGCCCGCCGACGACCAACAGCTGTTTTTACGGCGTTGACACGCCCGAACGGGAAAAGCTGCTCGCCAGCCGGATGAACATTGCCGAAATGTGCGAGTTTATTCATGCCGACAGCCTGGCGTTCCTGACGATCGAGGGGTTGTATCGGGCGTTGGGCGAAGCGAAACGCGACCCCGCCATGCCACGCTATTGTGATGCCTGTTTCACCGGACAATATCCGACCAAGCTGACCGATCAGGATGAACAATCCGAACGCGATCAGTTGCAATTGAAAGCGGTTGGTTAAATCCTAATCATTACCAAAAAGTCCGTTCGTCCTGAGTAGTTGCCGAAGCCGAATGGCTGAGGCAGCGTATCGAAGGACTGTCCTTCGATACGGCACTTCGCTATCGCTCAGCACCTACTCAGGACGAATGGAATTTTAATGACATCAGAGCAGCTACTAAAAGGCAGGATCGCACTGGTCACCGGTGCCAGCCGTGGCATCGGTGCGGCGACGGCGGAAAAGCTTGCCGAACAGGGTGCGCATGTCATCCTGACTGCGAGAACTGCCAAGGATCTGGAGGCCGTCGAACAGCGCATTTACGAGGCAGGCGGCAATGCAACCATTGCGCCCCTCGACCTTACCGAAACGGGTAGCATCGAACGGCTGGCGGCGGCCGTGCGGGAACGATGGGGCAAGCTCGATCATCTGGTGCTGAACGCTGCGATGCTCGGTACCTTGTCGCCGGTGCCGGTGATCGATGCCGCAGAGTTCAATAAGGTGCTTACCCTGAATTTGCTTGCGCAACAGGCGCTGCTTGCTGCTTTTGATAGCCTACTGCGCGCAAGCGATGCGGGACGCGTTGTAGTACTCACAAGCAGTGTAGGGCAAAAACCGCGCGCCTATTGGGGTGCTTATGGGGCATCCAAGGCTGCACTGGAGGCTCTGGCGCTAAGCTATGCTGAAGAAGTATGGAATCTTTCTTCGGTGCGCGTTGCCATAGTCGATCCGGGCCGCACGCGCACTGCAATGCGTGCCAAGGCCTATCCCGGCGAAGATCCGACGATATTGAAAGATCCGACTGCGGTCGGTGAAGAAATTACCCAGCTGCTACTTGGCAGCTTCGAAACCGGTGCACGTATCGTCATCGGAAACTGAGCTTCACAGCCTGCTTCGTCACCCCTGCGCAGGCGGGGGTCCATCACCTAAGGCGTAAATTTCAATCTCAGGTGATGGGTTCCCGCCTTCGCGGGAATGAAGAAATTGGTTTGAAGATTTTTCTTTCATCTCCCGATAAGCCGCCATTGCCCGGTCGCGCGCTTCACGGTGGCCAATGATTTTCGACGGATAGGCGGTTGGCCGTGCGCCGAATTCTTCCGGATCATGGATTTGACTGTCGGATAGATGCGCCAGTTCCGGTACCCACTTGCGAATGTACTGCGCCGAATCGAATTTTTCCGATTGTGTCAGCGGGGCCATGATGCGGGTGAACATGTTGCTGTCGATCCCGCTGCCGGCTACCCACTGCCAGTTGACCGCGTTCGATGCATAGTCGGCATCGACCAGTGTATCCCAAAACCATTGTTCTCCCACGCGCCAATCGATCAGCAGATGCTTGATCAGGAAACTGGCTGCAATCATTCGCACCCGGTTATGCATCCAGCCGGTCGCCCATAACTGCCGCATACCCGCATCGACGATCGGATAGCCCGTGCGCCCTTGCTCCCAAGCGGTGAGATCCCGGATAACCTCGCGATTGACTGAGTCGCGCCAGGGAAAATGATCGAACTGTGGACGTGCGTTGCGCGATCCATATTCTGGAAATTGCACGATAACATTGGCAGCATAATCGCGCCAGATCAGCTCTTTCAGATAGACATCGGTCGAACCGCCCCGGTGCATCGTCGCATGCCAAACGGCCGCAGGCGAAACCTCGCCAAAATGCAGATGCGGTGAAAGCGAACTAGTACCCACCGATGAAGGCAGGTTGCGTCCTGTGCCATAATTGGCAGCTGCATCCAGAAATGCGTCGAGATTGCGTGCAGCCCCCCTTTCGCCGGGCTGCCACGTTTCCCGCAACCCACCCGCCCAATCGGGTCTGGTTGGAAGAAGCCCCCAATCCTCAAGCCTGTCGCTTGTCGGCCATCGATCCGGGGCGGGCAACTTTACCGGGGCTGCGCGGGGTTCGGGTGGCGGCATATGCTGCGATAGCGCCTTGGCAAAGGGGCTATAGATTCGGTAGGGTGAACCGCTGCCCGTTGTCACGCTGCCCGGCGGCATCAGATACAGACCGTCATGCCGTACAAGTGCCGCCCGCACGGGCAGGCGATCGCGGATCGTCCGTTCGGCATTCCGCCACCAGGGTTCATAATGGTTCAAGCAGTGAATGGCCGACGCCCCGGTTTCTTCGACCAAAGAAGGCAGAATATCGCACACCGATCCGCGCCGCAGGATCAACCGCGAGCCGATTTTCTGCAAATCACGATCCAGCGATTGCAGGCTATGATGCAACCACCAGCGCGACGCCCCCGCCATCCTGCGATGCCGCGGCGTATCGTCGTCGAGGATAAAAACCGGTATTACAGGATTGCCGCGTCCGGCCGCTGCCAGCACGGCGGCCTGATCGGAAAGGCGCAAATCGCGGCGAAACCAGAGTATTGTCGGCATCATGGGAATATAGCCCTCTATCCTGCCAATCAGGATACGGGACTAACCCGTTAGCGCGGTGCACGTTCCGTAACTGTGTCGCCTCTACCCTTCCACGGGATCGATACGGTGAATCGATCCCTTACCCTGGGATCGTCAAAGCGTTGATCGGAAATCACAAGCTTTCGTTCGTCGCCCTTGCCCCGCACTGTGGCGACGGGCATGCGGGACCAGAACAGGTAGGCCTTGGCATCCGGATAAGCGCCAGCCGCGATTAGGATGCGCGGATTATCCATCTCGTGCGCACGAACTTTGTCGGCAACATAGACATTGCCCGGCAGGGTGAACCAGCCATAGCCGTATCGCATTTCATCACGCCATTGCATGTCGCGTTTCCAGAACTGAACAGGCACGGCATTGGCAACCACCAGCGTTGGCTCGATGCCGTGCTGCTTATTCACTGCCTTTGCCGTCATTCGTTCGGCGCGCTCGGTGATCAGGCCGTTGGCAAAGATATAGGCACAGATCGCGGTAAAGCCGATCCAGGCCGGGCGCTGCCAATTGCCCTGCCCGCGCCGTTCACGCCGCAACGATATCCAGACGCTGGCGATAAGAGCCATCCATATCCAGATATCGATGATGAAAATCGTGTCGCCATAAAACCACTGCGATGAAAAAGGCTCAAGCAGGCGGATGCCATAATTGTTGAGCCAATCGAGCGCCGGATGGCTGATCGTACCGATATAGGCGAGTGCCAATAGCCAACCCTTGTGCACCGGCAAGCGCTTTTCATTGGGTCGCCATTTGTCCCAAGCCAGCATGATCACCCAAAGCAGCACCGGCAAGATCGCCAGTGCAATCGGCCCATGCGTAATACCCCGCCGCAAGGCGAGATGTTGATGCCCGCCAAGGAATGTCGCATAAGCATCGATATCAGGCAGGTTCGCCGCGACGATCAGCGTGGGCATCGCCAACCCGGTCTTGCGCTTCAGCCCCATTTGCCCAAGGACCGCACCGGCAAGGCTATGAGTCAGGTTATCCATTTACCAAACACATACTGTCTTGATGTCACCCAAAGCACCAAAGCACCAAAGATGTCGGTTTAGGCGCACAGCGCAGCTCTTCAAAATTACGCAAGCTTCGCTCCGCAAGAAAATCAACGCTGAAAAAGTCAGCTGATTTCTTTGGTCCTTTGGTGCTTTGGGTGACATTAAAATTTAATCACTCAACCGTCCAGGTCTGTCCTTTGCTGATCAAGCCCTGCAGATCGGGCGTCTTCCCCTCTGACAGTTTCACATTCTGCTCCACCACCGCCGCATCGAAGGTTGGGCGCGGATCGTCATAGAGTACGCCCAGCGCCATCGGGAATTCGCCAAAGGGCATCTCGACCAGCATGTGCGCTACCGCGCGATTGCGGACATTATGCACGATCACCCCGGCCGCCTGCCAATCGCCATCGGTCACATCGACGACCTTCAATGTCAGCGCCTCGGTATCGAGCGCGATGCCTTTTGTGCCTTTGGCAAACAGCATCGGTTCGCCTTCGGCCAGCCAAAGTTGCCGATCTTCGGCTCCCTTGGGCGCGGCAAAATCCTCAAACACGTCTTTATTATAGACGATACAATTCTGAAAAATCTCGATAAAAGCAGCACCTCTGTGCGCGTGCGCTGCCTTCAGCACATCGGGCAGATTCTTTGATACATCGAATCCGCGTGCTACAAAGCGCGCGCCGGAACCTAAGGCAAAGGCGCACGGCGCGGCAGGCCGGTCAACCGATCCATAGGGTGTCGAGGGCGACGTGGTGCCCACCCGGCTGGTGGGCGAATATTGGCCCTTGGTCAGGCCGTAAATCTCATTGTTGAAAAGCAGTATCTGGCAATCCAGATTGCGGCGCAGCAGATGCATCGTGTGGTTGCCACCGATCGAAAGCGCATCGCCGTCGCCGGTGATGATCCACACATCCAGATCGGGATTGGCAAGCTTCACCCCGGTCGCCACCGCCGGCGCGCGGCCGTGGATGGTGTGGAAGCCATAGGTTTCCATATAATAGGGAAAGCGGCTGGAGCAGCCGATGCCGGAGATGAACACCGTATTTTCCGGCGTCGCGCCGATTTCCGGCATGGTGCGCTGCACCGCCTTCAGGATCGCATAGTCCCCGCAACCGGGGCACCAGCGGACTTCCTGATCAGTCTCCCAATCTTTGGGTGACGATTTTTGGATGGGGGTCATATCGTTCATTGGAAGCCTCTTAGTGCTTAAAATCTATCATTTCAGCCGTCTTGCGCTTAGCAAAACCCGAGCCGAGAATTTCATTGTGATGATGAATGATTTGCTCAGCTGTAATGTGCGGTTTGGCGAATGTTGTGTGAGCATCTTCTACCAGCGTCACCTTATAGCCCTGCGAAAACGCTCGCCGGCACGTGGTGTCAACGCAATATTCGGTCATCATCCCTGTAAGCACCAGAGCTGACACATTCCTTTCGGAAAGCTTTTCCTGCAAATTGGTGTCTTGAAACGCATCGCAGTTGCGTTTTTCGACCACTAAATCTCCATTCTGATAACCGGTGCCTGAATGCACTTTCCAACCCTCAGACGGTTTTTCAAGAGGATGTCCAACCCCGCCGTCATGTTGGACAAATATCACGGGCGTCGATGAAGCTTGCGCGCGCTCTACTAGCCCGTTGATCCTGTGTAGGACTCCATCGCCATCGTATGGTTGCTCAGAATGTGTGAACATACCTTGTTGGACGTCAATTACGATCAGAGCGGTTTCACTCATCACCGAACCGCCCCGGCAAATACTGCGTCACCCTGAACTTGTTTCAGGGTCCATTTCGCCTCTTTACCCTTCGGCCTGTGTGGCACAATGGATGCTGAAACAAGTTCAGCATGACGAAGAGGAGGAAGGTGAGGTTCTGTGATCATAAAAAGTTACACCTCATCCGGTTCTATAGCACTCTGCGGCGAGAGATGACTCTGATCAGCCTTGACATGCCCATCGTCATAACCTGCGACTGGGTTAGGCAACTGGGTATCGTCTGCGGGTAGGTTTCCCCCGGCATGGCCATGCAGCGCGGCGTCGATTGCCGCCTCGATCTCGGCGATGCGGAAAGGTTGGCCTGAAACCTTGTTCAGCGGCTTAGCGTCGACCAGATATTGGTCGCGCAATACAGTCTTCAACTGGCCGGTATTCATTTCCGGCACTACCACCTGATCGAACTTCCGCAGCAAGTTGCCCAAATTTTTCGGCATCGGCCAGATATGGCGGATGTGGATGTGGCTGACGTCCAGCCCCTTGGCGCGGGCTTTGCGGACCGCCTGATGCACGGGTCCGAAGGTCGAACCCCAGCCTACGATAGCCAGCTTGCCGCCTTCCGAACCCAAACATACGTCCTGCAAAGGGATATGATCGGCGACGCCATCGACCTTGGCCTTGCGCAGGTCGGTCATCGCCTGATGGTTGGGCGGAGAATAGTTGATGTGGCCGGTATCGACCTCTTTCTCGATCCCGCCGATGCGGTGCATCAAGCCGGGGGTGCCGGGTTTGACCCAAGGGCGCGCGAGCTTTTCGTTGCGGCCGTATGGTTTGAAACCATCCACCGGTTTTTCGGCGAGGAAAGTCTTGGGGAACGGCTTGTAATCGCCCATATCGGGCACCTTCCAGGGTTCCGCCGCGTTGGCGATATAGCCGTCGGTCAACAGCATCACCGGCGTCATGAACTCGGTCGCGATCCGCACCGCTTCGATCGCACAGTCGAAACAATCGACGGGCGATCGCGCTGCAATCACCGGCATTGGCGCATCGCCATTACGACCATAGACCGCCTGATAGAGATCGGACTGTTCGGTCTTGGTCGGCAAACCTGTCGAAGGGCCGCCACGCTGGCTATTCACGATCACCAGCGGCAGTTCGGTCATGATGGCAAGGCCCATCGCCTCGCCCTTCAAAGCAATGCCCGGCCCGGAAGACGAAGTAACCCCCAACTGTCCGGCATAAGATGCCCCGATGGCTGAGGCGATGGCAGCGATCTCATCCTCCGCCTGGAATGTGGTGACGCCATATTCCTTGAGCCGCGACAGCGTGTGCAGGATGGCCGAAGCAGGCGTGATCGGATAGCCGCCGAAGAACATCTTCAGGCCCGCAAGCTGCGCGCCCGCGACCAGCCCGAAGGAGATCGCATCGGCACCGGTAATCGTGCGGTAAAGGCCGGGCTCGACGGGTGCGGCCGCCACCTTTGCCTGGGGAATAGTGGCAGTTCCAGGCGTGCCGATCTCCGCGGTCTCGCCATAGGCATGGCCCGCGTTCAATGCCGCGATATTGGCATCAGCCAGCACCGGATTCTTCGCAAATTTGGCCTTCAGCCACGCCTCGATCGGCGCTCGGTCGCGGTCGAACATCCAGAGCGCAAGCCCCAGCGTCCACATATTCTTGCAGCGCAGCGCCTCCTTATTGCCAAGGCCAAAGGGCTTCACCGCATCCATCGTCAACTGGCTGATATCGAACGAAACGAGCTGCCATTTGGCCAGGCTCTCATCCTCGAGTGGATTGACCTCATATTGCGCCTTGGCAAGGTTGCGCGCATTGAACTCACCGCTGTCGGCGATGATCAGGCCGCCGGGTTTCAGATCCTTCACATTGGTCTTCAACGCCGCCGGGTTCATCGCCACCAGCACGTCGGGCGCATCGCCGGCCGTCTCGATCGCCGACGAACCGAAGTTGATCTGGAACGCCGAAACGCCAAATAGCGTCCCTTGAGGCGCGCGGATTTCTGCCGGAAAATCGGGGAAGGTTGCGAAATCATTGCCCGCCAATGCCGAAGACAGTGTGAACTGCCCGCCGGTCAACTGCATGCCATCGCCTGAGTCGCCAGCAAAACGCACAACGACGGCTTCGGGACTCGAATCTTGAAATTGATCTTCGGTATTTATGCTGCGTGCCGCAGTGGCCATTATGCTCATCCTGCAATAATATTAACTGATCTATTAACGCGGCCTTATGCGCCCTTTCGCGCCAAATCCAAATAGGAAATCTGTTATCGAAAGCAGCCATGCTTTGTCGTGGACGGGTGTGGCCATCGGGTTTAAGACAAGACGCAATCAAGGAGAACAGCAATGAGCGAACCTTATGTGCGGCCCGATGTCGCGGCCTTTCTTGCCTTTCTGAACGCGCAACCCGGCCCCAAGGTTCATGAAGTCGATGCGCCGACTGCCCGTCTGCTGATGCGCGCGATGCGACCGGTGGCGGAAGCCGATACCGGATCGCTGGAAGTGATCCGCGATCTTTCGATTCCCGGCCCGGCAGGCACTATTCCCGCCCGGCTGTACGACGCCCGCGCCGACCGCACTGCCGGACCGGTCATGGTGTTCTATCATGGCGGCGGTTTCGTAATCGGCGATCTGGATACCCACGAACCTTATTGCGCCGAAGCCGCGCGCCAGCTGGATATGCCCGTGATCGCGATCGACTATCGGCTTGCCCCCGAACACCCCTTCCCCGCCGCCGCCGAAGATTGCGAGGCGGCCACGCGTTGGATCGCGGAAAGTCCGACAGAGCTTGGCCTCTCAGTGACCGGCCTCATTACCTCGGGCGACAGCGCGGGCGGCAATCTGGCGATCGTCACCACGATGGTCTTGCGCGACCAACCTGCCGCCGTACCCGTAATTGCGCAGCATCCGATCTATCCTGTGGTAACCGACAACGACGATTGGCCTAGCATGCGCGATTTCGGGCAGGGCTATTTGCTGACACACGAATCGATGGATTATTTCCACGCGGCCTACCGGACCAATGCCAGTGATTCCCGCGGCGCGCCGCTGAATTTCGACCAAAGCGGTATGCCCCCCAGCCTTGTGACTACCGCCAGTTTGGACCCTTTGTGCGACCAGGGACGGGCCTATTACGAAAAACTGATTGCAGCTGGAGTCCGCGCCGAATATCGCTGTGCCGAAGGCAACATCCACGGCCATATCAACCTGCGCAAAGCCATTCCTTCCAGCCAGGACGACATAACCGGCAATCTGACCGCCTTGAAGGCGATGCTTGCCGAGACTATGGCTGCGGCATGAGCGACACCGACGACCTGCCCTACCGCCCCTGCGCGGGGATCATGCTTGCCAACCGGGATGGAAAGATCTTCGTCGGCCAACGGATCGACAGCCCGGAAAACGATGCCTGGCAAATGCCGCAGGGCGGGATCGACAAGGGCGAGGAACCCGAGGAAGCGGCCTTTCGCGAAATGGGCGAGGAGATCGGCATCGGTGCCGAACATGTCGACCTGCTGGCGCGCAGCCGCGAGGAATATTTCTACGACCTGCCGCCCGAGTTAAAGGGCAATATCTGGGGTGGACGTTATCGCGGGCAGCGGCAATGGTGGTTTCTCATGCGTTTTAAAGGCGACGACAGCGATATCGATATCGCAACCGAACATGCCGAATTTTCGCGGTGGAAATGGGCGGAAGCGGAAGAAGTGCCGAAACTGATCGTGCCCTTCAAGCGGCGGCTTTACGAAGGTGTAATGGCGGAATTTGGTGAGCTGATTTGATCGGGTTGAGGAAGAACTGGAGCCAAGGGCGATGCGCAGCGTCAAATCGCAGATTGAAGTTCTGTCTCGAAGCACTCTTAAAAGCCCTTCGAGACGCATTTCAGCCTGCGGCCCCAACGCTCCTCAGAGCCTGCCCCGGCGAAGGCCGGGGGCGAACGGATCAATATAATGTCATCAGAGTCTAAATAAGACAGGCTCTAATCTTTCCGTTCGTCCTGAGCTTGTCGAAGGACGAAGCATGCGATGGCAGTTGGATACGTCCTTCGACAAGCTCAGGACG
>JBOFLS010000004.1:0-11235 GCA_051657985.1 Sphingorhabdus sp.
TGCCGCCAAATTCGTAGAAATGCGAGACGCCCGCACCCGCCATCGCAATCGCCGATTCACGCCAGCGAACCCTTCCCGTGATTTGTTCGACCAGCAGAGTGCGGATCGTATCGGCATCGGCCACCGCAGCGGCTGTTACATTGGTAAAGACCGGTACGAATGGCGCACCGATTGCTGTGTCGGCCAAAGCCTCTTTCATCCGATCGGCTGCCGGCTGCATCAGCGGGCAGTGAAAGGGAGCCGACACCGGCAGCAGGATGCCGCGCTTGATGCCATGATCCTTCACCAGCACAATCGCCCGCTCGATTGCGCCTTTATGGCCGGAAATCACGACCTGAGAGGGATCGTTGTCATTGGCCACGGTGCAGGTTTCGCCTTCTGCCGCCGCCGCAGCCAGCGCCTCGGCTTTCTCGATATCCGCGCCCAGCAACGCCGCCATCGCGCCGACACCCACGGGAACCGCCGCCTGCATCGCCTGCCCGCGCAGCTTCAGCAGCTTTGCCGTGGTCGCAAGCCCCAAAGCGCCCGCCGCACACAGCGCGCTATATTCCCCCAAGCTGTGGCCCGCCACGAAATCGGCCTTTTCGGAAAGCGTTACCCCGCCCTCCTTTTCCAGCACGCGCAAGGTTGCAATCGCATTCGCCATGATCGCAGGCTGGGCGTTTTCGGTGAGGGTCAGCTGATCCTCCGGCCCTTCGCACATCAGCTTGAACAGATGTTGGCCGAGCGCCTCGTCGACCTCCTGAAACACCTCGCGCGCAACGGCGCTTGCTTCGGCCAAAGCCTTGCCCATGCCAACCGCTTGGCTACCCTGCCCCGGGAAAATAAATGCTCTCATCAGCCTTCTCTCCGTTGTTCGTCACCCCCGCGAAGGCGGGGGTGACGAAGTTTTGGTTTGGCGGCCATTTGTTTCATTGCAGCAATCCAAACGGCACGACTTTGTTTTCGCTATCGTGGCCGATATCGGCAGGACCCAAATATGCAATGCCATTCTTTGCGCACCAGTGACGCGCAATCTCTTCGGCAATCGCGCCAAAGGGGCGATCGTTTTCGGGAATGTCCGAGACCCGCCCCAGCCGCAGCCCGGTAAGCCCTGCCCCCCGCAGGTGCGTCGTTACGTTGAACATCGCCCGATCGAAGGCATAAAGATATTCGCTGACCTCCTCGACCATCAGCACATGACCCTTAAGATTGGGCAGCAAGGGCGTGCCCACCAGCATCGCCAACGTCATCAGATTGAAAGCCGCATAACTTTCGCCGCGTTTCATATGCGATTCCAGTGCTTTGGGATCTCCTTTTACCAACCAGTCGAGCGCACGCAGCACCGCTGCTTCGCCCCCGGTCCGCCTGATGTCGGCAGGCATCGGGCCGTGCACCGGCCAGCCAATCCCGGCCTTGTACAAGGCCCCCAGCATATTGCCCTGATCGCTATAGCCCATATAGGTCTTGTTGCGCGCAGGTGCCTTAAGTTGCCGCATGGCATCCTCGGCAATGCGGCAGGCGCCATAGCCACCACGAACGAACCAGATCGCGTCGAAAGCAGGGTCGTTGGCCATTGCGATAAAGGTTTCGAGACGCGCCTTGTCGGTTCCGGCGAAATGGCCTTTTTCGGCAAAGCATTGTTCGTGGAAGACCAGCTCGACTTCCGGATAGTGTGCAGCGGCCAAGGCCAAAACCCTGGTGGCATCCTCACGGGTGAAGGGCGTAGAAGGCGCGCAAATGCCGATCCGCACTATCCTTACCTCCCTTTCCTTGTCACCCCCGCAAAGGCAGGGGCCCATCTCCCGAGCTTCAGGTTTCCAACTGGCCTGCTGCGCGAAACGCAATCTCAGGTGATGGATTCCCGCCTTCGCGGGAATGACGAGGTTGGGGTATGATGCCCCATTGCCAAACCCTGCCGCTCGCAATAGCGGGATCAAATGGCAAAAAACAAATCCTATTTCTTTTGCGGCATTGGCGGATCGGGAATGCTGCCGCTCGCCAATATCGTACGCGATGGCGGCGCGACCGTTGCGGGATCGGACCGCGCGCTCGATCAGGGGCGGCTTGCACCCAAATTCGAATGGCTCAAATCGCTAGGGATAGACATTTTCCCGCAGGATGGCAGCGGGTTGACCAGCGGCGAGCAGATATTGATCGCCTCCGCCGCCGTCGAAGACAGCGTACCCGATGTCGCCAAGGCAAAGCAACTCGGCTGCAAGCGCATGACCCGCGCGGAATTGCTCGCCGAGCTATTCAACGCGGCACCGCGCTCGGTCGCGGTTGGCGGCACCAGCGGCAAATCGACCGTTACCGGTATGATCGGCTGGATCCTGACCGATGCGGGTCTCGATCCAACGATCATGAATGGCGGGGTGATGAAGAACTTCGTCTCTACCGACACACCCTTTGCCAGCGCACGCGTGGGGCATGGCGGGGTGTTTGTTAGCGAGGTCGACGAAAGCGACGGCTCGATCGCGCTGTTCGAGCCTGAAGTCGCGGTGCTCAACAATGTGAGCCTCGATCACAAGTCTCTGGATGAGCTGCGCCAGCTGTTCGGCGATTTCATGCGCAAGGCAAAGCATGCGATCTGGAACGCCGACGATATCGAGAGCGTGGCGTTGGTGGCACCAATGGCGCTTAACACCATAATCAGCTTCGGCTTCACCGATCGTGCCGACGTCCGCGCGATCGAGGTCGTCGAAATGCCTCTTGCCACCCGCTTTACCTTACAGATTGGCGACGAAAACTGGCCCGTTACATTGCAGATACCGGGACGGCACAATATCGCGAACGCACTGGCAGCGATTGCCGCAGCCCAGGCCTTGGGGGTGCCGATCGCGCAGGCGATCCACGGCATCGGGCGCTTTACCGGCCTTGCTCGCCGCTTCGATATTGTCGGCATTGCCGGCGGTATCACTATCATCGACGATTTCGGACATAATCCGGACAAGACGGCGGCAACACTTGCAACGCTGAAAGCCTTTCCCGGCCGTATCATCGCTTTCTTCCAACCGCATGGCTATGGCCCGATCCGCGTGATGGGCAATGAACTGGCGCTGGTATTCGCAAAACATCTGGATCGAGAGGATCACTTGATCCTGTGCGATCCGGTCTATTTCGGTGGTACCGTGGACAAGAGCCTGGGCAGTCAATCAATCACTGATGCGGTTGCTGCCGCCGGACGGCAGGCCGAATATGTCCCCTCACGCGAGGATTGCGGTGACCGCATCGTCGAACTGGCCCAGCCCGGCGACCGCATCGTCATCATGGGCGCACGCGACGATACCTTAAGCGGTTTTGCAGCGGACCTGCTGAGCCGGCTGGTAAAGGCCAGTGTAGCATGACGAAACTACCGATCCCGTTTGCCGCAATTGCCCTGGTCGGCTGCGCCACTCTTCCACAGCCAAGCAAGCCCCCGGCGGCTATCGACATCCTCATCATCGGCATCAACGATTTCCACGGCCATCTCGATCCACCCAAAGCGTTTGTGGAAAAGACCGATGCGAATGGCGAGAAGAAACGCATTCCCGCAGGAGGGGTGGCCTATCTGGCCTCGGCCATCGACTCGCTGAAGGCCGATGCACCGAATAATGTGGTAGTCGCAGCCGGCGACCTGATCGGCGCATCGCCGCTTTCGTCATCGTTGTTCCTGGATGAGCCCTCGATTCTGGCGATGAATATGGTGGGACTGGAATTCAACGCCGTCGGCAACCACGAATTCGACCGGGGCACCGAAGAACTGCTGCGGATGCAATCGGGCGGTTGCGCAAAACATACGCAAGCGGAACCCTGCCGGGTCGACAAGCCCTTCCCCGGGGCAAAATTCCGCATGCTGGCGGCGAACAGTTTGAAAGACGGCAAAACGCTGTTTCCGCCCTATGCGCTGAAGACCTTCGGCAAGGGTCAGGCAAAAGTGACGGTCGGCTTTATCGGCATGACGACCAAGAGCACTTCCACTCTCGTTTCCGCAAACCGGATCAAAAGCGTGCAGTTCACCGACGAAGCCGACACGGCCAACGCGCTGATCCCCAAATTGAAAGCAGCGGGCGCCGACGTCATCGCGGTCTTGATCCATGAAGGCGTCACCAACCCCGGCGATTTCAACGATCCGCGCTGCGAAGGATTGACGGGCGCGTTGCTACCGATTCTCGACCGGCTCGATCCTGCCGTCGATCTGGTTGTCTCTGGCCACACGCATCAGGCCTATGTTTGCGATTATGCACGGATCAATCCGGCCAAGCCTTTTCTGCTCACCAGCGCGGGTTCGTTCGGGCGGCTGGTGACGGGGATCGATCTGAAAGTCGATCCCGCGACAGGCAGAGTGCTTTCCAAATCCGCCCGTAATATCGTAGTACAGAGCGAGGCCTTCACCGGATCGCGCGGAGAAGTACCGCTGGTGCCAAGCTACCCCAAATTCACGCCGCGTACCGATCTTGCCACCTTGGTCGCTCGTTACCGCGAAGCCGCCAAGGCCGACGAAAGCCGGATCATCGGCACGCTCGCTGGTCCTGCCACCCGCGATGGCGGGACGACGGGCGAGAGTCTGCTGGGCAACCTGATCGCCGATGCCCAACTGGCCGCGACCGCCGACCCTGACAATGGCGGCGCGCAGATCGCCTTCATGAACCCCGGTGGCCTGCGGGCCGATATAGTACCGGGGGCGGATGGCACGGTGACCTTCGGTTCGATTTTTGCGGCCCAACCCTTCGGTAATATGCTCGTCACCAAGACGCTGACGGGCAAGCAGTTGCGCGCGATGCTGGAACAGCAGTTCGGCGATCCGAACATGGTGCGCGTGCTGTCACCATCCGCAGGATTCCGCTTCGGTTACGACCTGTCGCGCCCGGTAGGGCAGCGACTGATCTTTGCAACATTGAATGGAGTACCGCTGGAGGATAACAGAAGCTACCGGGTGACCGTCAGCGATTTCCTATCGAGCGGCGGCGATGGCTTTTCCGTATTGAAGGAAGGCACCGATCCGGCGGTAGGGCCAATCGATATCGAAGCGCTGGTGACTTGGCTGTCACGCGGTGGGATCACGGCGTTACCGAAAACAGACCGGATCGATAACAGAACACCTTGATCTCAAGTTTACCCTCTACTTTTTCACTCTAAGAATTTGTCGGATAAAACGCGCTTTGTCTTGCATTCTTTGGGCTTTCCGCCTACTGGCGCCGCTCCGCGCAGGCTTGCCTGATCGGGATGAAGAAAGCCGGAGGGGCGTTCGCATGGTGCGGCGTCAGCGATCGGCCAATGTAAGGAAAACGCCCATGCCGTTGTACGAGCATGTTTTTTTGGCGCGTCAGGACCTGTCTCAGGCTCAGGTCGATGCGCTGGCTGAAAATGCCACCAAGATTATCGAAGAGAATCAGGGCAAGGTCGTGAAGACCGAAACCTGGGGTCTTCGCAGTCTGGCCTACAAGATCCAGAAGAACCGCAAGGCGCATTTCGTAATGCTCGATGTCGATGCACCCGCACCCGCGCTGCACGAACTGGAGCGTCAGACGCGCGTGAACGAAGACGTGATCCGTTTCATGACGATCCGCGTCGATGAACATGAAAAAGGCCCATCGGTGATGATGCGCAAACAAGAACGCAGCGATCGTGGTGATCGCGGCGACCGTGGTGACAGGGGCGATCGCGCACCGCGCGCACCGCGTCGTGAAGAGGAGTATTAAGCCATGGCCCGTCCCTTTTTCCGCCGCCGCAAATCCTGCCCCTTCTCCGGCAAGGACGCTCCGCGCATCGATTATAAGGATACACGCCTGCTCCAGGGCTATATCTCGGAGCGTGGCAAGATCGTGCCCAGCCGCATTACCGCGGTTTCGGCAAAGAAGCAGCGTGAGCTGAGCCAGGCGATCAAGCGCGCCCGGAACCTCGGCCTCATGCCCTATGTCGTCAAGTAAGGAGTAGACATCATGCAAATCATCCTGCTTGAACGCGTTGAGAAGCTCGGGGCCATCGGCGATGTCGTGACCGTGAAAGACGGCTACGCCCGTAACTTCCTTTTGCCCAACAAAAAGGCGCTTCGTGCGAACGAAGCTAACCGCAAGGTTTTTGAAGCCAATCGCGCCAAGATCGAAGCCGATAACGCCAATCGCCGCAGTGATGCCGAAAGCCATGCCGCCAGTGTCGAAGGCAAGCAGATCGTCCTGATCCGCGCAGCCTCCAACACCGGTCAGCTCTATGGATCGGTATCGGTCAAGGATATCGTCGATGGTCTGAATGCACAGGACGCGAAGGTCACAAAGGCCATGATCGTGCTCGAACGCCCGATCAAGACGCTGGGCGTGTTCGACGTGAAGGTCGTGCTTCACCCTGAAGTGTCGGTTAACGTCACGGTCAACGTCGCCCGTTCGGACGATGAAGCCGAACTTCAGAAAGACGGGGTCAATGTAATCGATCAGATGTTCGAAGACGAACAGGCCGAGCTCGCAGCGCAGGCAATCGAAATGGCTGAAGCCCGCGAAGCTGCCGCCGACGAAGCCGATGAGGCGGACGCTGCGCGTATCGCCAAACTGAAGGCGGATCAGGAAGCCGCGAAGGCTGCCGAAGGCCTATCGGCCGATGCCGGAGACAGCGACCAAGGCTGACAACCTGTCCAAAGCCAAACGAAAAGCCGCCTTGTCGCAAGACCGGGCGGCTTTTTTCATGCCTTAGGCTTGATGATCCTATAGCCATATTGATCCGTTCGTGCTGAGCGCAAGTCGGGCCTGCGGCACCAGAGCTACTCAGGGCCGGGGACGAACGGAGATAAATCAATTTCATGTCATCAAAGTCTTGGACGTGTGGAGATTTATATGCCGTAATTTTCAAAACAACGCTCGTCATTCCCGCGAAGGCGGGAATCCATCACCTGGGGCTCAATTTTAAGTTGTGCCCGCTGCGTAAAACTCACGCGCAGGTAATGGATTCCCGCCTTCGCGGGAATGACGAAGATATTGTAATTAAATTCATTTTATCCTAAATTCCCACAGTCCCTAGCACAGGGTCGCTTCAGAATTTTTCCGTTTTATAGTTTGATGACATCAGGCCTAGAATTTTTCGAACCGCTCGACATTGACGGACATAAACTTGATCAAAAATTCTCACTTATTATCGACCAACCGCGTAAACAGTCTCTCATAGGCAACGGCCATAGCGCGGGCACTGTGGCGCGACTCCACAACGGTTCGGGCGCGCTCAATCCGGTTTTGCCGTTGATTGTCGAAAAGCGCGCTTTCGAATGCCGCCGTCAGTGCCTTGCTATCGCCCGGTGGAAAAAGAATGCCACATTTTGCATCTTCCAGCAGGTCGGTATTGCCCGCTATATCAGAGGCGACTACCGGGATGCGCAGCGCCATCGCTTCCATAAGGCAACGTGGGATACCTTCTGCAAGGGAAGGCAATACGAACAAATCGAAACGCTTCATGAGTTCCAGTCTATCCGGGCGAAAGCCGGTGAAATATACTTGGTGCGCTATTCCCAATTCATTCGCTAAAGCCTCAAGCGAGTGGCGCTCGGGCCCCTCGCCCACGAGCATCAAATTGGCATCCCGCCGGCCCCAACGCGCGAATGCACGCAGTAAAGTGGCAATGTCCTTGCGCGCTATAAGCTGGCCGACATAACCGATTACGGGCCCCGAATACGCGCAAGCAAAGGGATGAGGTGCGGTCTGCGCGTTGTCGCATTCATCCAGATCCACACCATTGGGAATGAGCTGAGCTTTCGCGCTGGCGCCCGCTGACAGGCTTGCGAGAAGCTCGGTCGATAAGGGCGCAATGGCATCGAAGCGGTGCATCATTTGTCTGTCGAGCCACTCGTAAAAAGCCAATTTGCCGCCAGCCTTGCGACTCCAGCCATGCGGCGTGGCGATCAGCTTTGCCGACAGCCCGGATTTGGCAAGCAACGCGATAAGATCCGGCTTGTAGCCATGGCAATGCACGACATTGATCGCTTCGCGCGCCACGATTTCGCGCAGGAGCCGGACGGCGGCCAGGTTCAAACGGCCCGGGGCAGAGATTGCGTGTTTGGTAAAACCCAAACGCTCTGCTTCCGCCAACAAAGGGGCCGGGGTGCCCGGATCATCGACGATCACAGCCAATTGGGATTCGATTTTCGCCGGATCGAGAGTGCGCATCAACGCCAGTATCCAGCGCTCGGCACCATAAAGCGGTCCCTGCGTGCTCAGTTGCAACACGCGCAGTCGGTCGTTCATGGGCTGCCCGCCCCTTCGCATGGCGCTAAGCCGGTTTTCAGCGCGGTTTTAACGCGGTTTCCATAATGGCCGACAATATGTTCATCGAAATAGCCAGCGTAGCGGCTGTGCCAAAGCGCAACGGCGTTTTGCGCGCGCTGCCTACGACCGGGCTCGTCCATCCAGGCTTCACGAAAAGCCAGGGCTAGTGCTTGATCATTTTCCTCAACCACCCAACCGGTTTCATGCTGCATCACCTTATGGCCAGGGGGTGTCCCTATCGACGTGATAAGCGGTCTTCCCAAAAGAAGATGTTCGAAATATTTATTCGGTGCTGCAAAACGATGATTGGCCGACGATGTATAATAAAGCCCAAGCATGACATCGCACCGTGCCAACAAGGCGAGACCGTCAGCGTGCGAAAGCGGGCCATGATAGATGATACGATCGCAATGCCCTGCCTCCTGCCTGATTTTTGCTTCAAGAGCCCCCGCACCGGCAATGTGAAGCTCCGCAAAAGGCAACGCGACTGCCGCTGCGCAGGCATGCTCCAGTCCTCGAAGATCAGGTTCAAGCGTTCCCAGATAACCTATCAGAAGCCGTTTGTTCTGGGGCAGGCTTTGATCGAGTTCGCTGGGCGGCAAATCGGGTACATTTTCAATCACCAGCCGTTTTTTGTCCGGAATGGGCGGATGCTGGGCTACGCGGCCAGGATCCGCGATGATAACCAGCTGAGCCTGTTTGATCAGTTGCGCTTCGAGCCAATCGATCGCCTGTGCCAACCGGCCCGAAAACCCGCGGCTGTCGGAATAGCTGTCGTAAAGATCGAAAATGAAAGGCGTACCCGTTAAACGGTTAAACCAATATGCGGCAATCCCGCTGTCGAGATCGACGGCGTGGACGATGCTGATATTCTTCCGCAGTTTCCACAGTTTGCGTAAGGCGAAAAGATTGAAGAGAATAAGCCCAACGGCCGTACGCCAGCGACTGCCATACCCCATGTTATAGCGAAATGGAGATGCCGGAATCGGCGTTTCGACCTTACCGGCCAACTCTCTCTCCCAATAGATTGCCATGCAATCGATAGCGTGCCGATGCAGCGCACGAGCATAACGCTGCAGCTTTGCATCGATCGTGATATCGGACGCACGCAGGAACAGCAGCATTAAGACAATCCATTGAAAAAATTTGATGTTATAGGGAAATATCGCCCTCGCCGTAGTGGCAACACGATTGGCCTATGCAAAAAAATAGCGCTGAACCTTTAACCGCTCTGATAGTTCCAACACGAAATCGCTCCGTCGCAAAACCGGAAAATGTGCTCTCCAGTTCAAACCAATATCTTTTCCGCTAAAATCCATCCCCACATAATCATAGTCAACACCCCGCCGGCAATCGAGGCGCGGATGGAAAGCAAGAGTAGGCGGTCCTGCACATCGATCGAGTGGACGAAAGCCGCAAAAAGTGCCTGACGCTGGCGCACATTATCTGCCGGACCGCTGCCATCGAACTCCTCGCCGACGAGGATCGCACGCAGGCAGAGGAAGCTTGAGAAAATGAAGGGTAAGATACCGACAATGCTGGCGATTGTAAGGACCGGCTGTGTCGGCGCATCCAGACTTAAGGGCGCACCTGGGCTTGCCGAAATCGGGTGTGTGCCGATGGTGATAAGCAGCGCGTTGAACGCCAAAAGACCGCCAAGACGGATCGATAGGTCGAGATCGCGATTTTCCAAAAATTCCAGATCGGCGATAAAAGCCGGATCGGCACCATCGCCGCGCATCGACTGGAATACGCGAAAGCGGTTTCGAAAGGATCGTTTCATGATCTGCCCTTGATATTGCCTGAATTTATCAGGCAGGCATACGCATGGCGGTTAGATCGTCAATAGCCCATCAGGCTCATCACTTCCTTGCGGCTCGACTGGTCGTCAAGGAAGCAGCCGATCAGTTTCGACGTCACCATGCCGACGCCGTGCACTTTTACCCCGCGCCCAGTCATGCAGCCATGCTGCGCCTCGATCACGACGGCCACGCCTTCGGGTCTTAGATGCTCCCAGATGCAGTTGGCGACTTCCGCCGTGAGCCTTTCCTGCACCTGCAAGCGCTGGGCAAAGCCGTGCAGCACGCGGGCGAGCTTGGAGATACCGACGACGCGGTCGGTCGGCATATAGGCAATCGAGGCCTTGCCGATGATGGGGGCCATGTGATGTTCGCAATGCGACTGGAAAGGAATATCCTTCAGCAGCACCAGTTCGTGATAGCCGCCTACCTCTTCAAAGGTACGCGATAGGTGCACCGAAGGATCCTCGCCATAGCCCGCGCAATATTCGCGCCAGGCACGGCCAACGCGACGCGGCGTATCGAGCAGGCCTTCGCGGGCTGGATCGTCCCCGGTCCAGCGGATCAGCGTCTTGATCGCGTCGAGCACTTCGTCGGGAACGACGACCTTGCCGCTTTCGTCTATCTCGTCGTCATAATGAATGTGCGCGATGGGAAACACCTTTTCGGGCTTGTTCATAAAGTTAACCTCAGGAATTTGATTTCCCTTAAAGCTAACCCGCGCCCGCCTTTCGATACTATACAGCCAATAGCCTTTAGGGCTTTGTGCGCAAGGCTATCGTTAAAGTCACCCGATTGCCTGTCCGGTCTTAGCCCAATCGGCCAGGAAGCCTTCAATACCCTTGTCGGTCAGGACATGCTTGACCAGCCCTTTGATTACGGCGGGCGGTGCGGTCATCACATCGGCACCGATCTTGGCTGCCTCCAGCACGTGAATGCCGTGGCGCACGCTGGCAACCAAGATCTCGGTAGCAAAATCGTAATTGTCGTAGATCAGGCGGATATCGCTGATCAGTTGCATGCCGTCGACACCGTTGTCGTCATGCCGTCCGACGAAAGGCGAAACGAAGGTCGCGCCTGCCTTTGCGGCAAGCAAAGCCTGCGAGGCGGAAAAGCAAAGAGTTACGTTGACCATCGTGCCATCGTCGGTCAGCGCCTTGCACGTCTTGAGACCATCGATCGTGAGCGGTACTTTGATGCAGACATTATCCGCGATCTTGCGCAGAACTTCGGCC
>JBOFLS010000005.1:0-6117 GCA_051657985.1 Sphingorhabdus sp.
GTGCGATCAATGCCAAGCAACGTTTCGACGGTGGCATGGCGGCGTTGGGGCGCGACCTTTCGGATATCGCCTGGCGCGTGATCTGCGCAGGAGAAGGACTGCCGCTGGCGGAAAAGGCAATGGGCTGGCCGCTGCGTTCGGGGAAACTGGTGTTGCGAATAGCGCTCGATAGGCTGGCGGATTATTACCGGGTGTCAGGTTAGGAATGGGGAGACACAATGTTCTTACATTATTGTCTCAACCATTTCCGCCAACATCAGCCACCGTTCCTCCGCTGCATCCTTCTCCGCGCGCAGTCGATCAATCTCGGCAGTCAGATCGGCAAAGCGGCCCGGATCGCGTGTGTACAGCGCTGGATCGGAAAGTTCGATTTCGGCCTTGGCGATAGCGGCGCCAATCTCCTCTACCCGGCCGGGCAAAAGATCGTAATCGCGCTGGTCCTTATAAGAAAGTTTGGCCGGTCTCGCAGGTGCGGCAGAGGCGGTATTTTGCGACTGAAAACCTGTCAACTTGCCTGCTTTTCCGCCATTTTTCATGGCCGGTCTTTTGTCGCGCTTGGCCTCCCAGTCGGCATAGCCGCCAGCGATGATATCGACCTTACCCGATCCATCCAGCCCCAGCGTCAGCGTGACCGTGCGATCAAGGAAATCGCGGTCATGGCTGACAATCAGGACGGTGCCTTCATAATCGGCAATCACTTCTTGCAGCAGATCGAGCGTTTCAAGGTCAAGATCGTTGGTTGGCTCGTCGAGAACCAGCAGATTAGCCTCACGCGCAAATTCGCGGGCAAGCAGAAGCCGCGAGCGTTCGCCACCCGAAAGTGTGCCTATACGCGCCTCGACCAGATTGGGGTCGAACAGAAATTCTTTCAGATATCCCTGAATATGCTTCTTGTGCCCGCGCACGGTAATCCAGTCGCTGCCATCGGCCAGCACATCGCGAACGCGCTTTTCCGGGGCAAGAAGCTTTCTTTGCTGGTCAATTACAATGCCGGTCAGCGTTTTCGACAGGGTGATCTTACCCTCATCAGGCTGGATTTCCCCCGTCAGCATGCGGATCAGCGTAGTCTTGCCCGTACCATTTGCGCCGACGATTCCAATCCGATCGCCGCGCTGGATACGCAAGGTAAAATCTTTGATAATGCGCCTGTCTGCGAAAGACTTGCCGACGCCTTCGGCCGCGATCACCGTTTTCGTCTTTACCTCGTCGGTAGCCGCCGCCAGCTTGGCCGTACCTTGCGGACCCAGCATGGCCGCGCGCTGGGCGCGCATTTCCCAGAGTTTTGCCAACCGTCCCTGGTTGCGCTTGCGGCGCGCTGTGACGCCGCGCTCCAGCCAGTGCGCCTCGATTTTCAGCCGCGCATCGAGCCGTTCGGCGGCGCGGGCCTCTTCGGCATAGACTGCCTCCATCCAGGCTTCGTAGCCGCCGAAACCGATCTCATTACGGCGCAATCCGCCGCGATCGAGCCATAATGTCTGGCGCGTCAGTCGCGTCAGGAAGGTCCGGTCATGGCTGATCACCACAAACGCACCCTTGTAGCGCGTAAGCCATTCCTCGAGCCATTCGATCGCGGCGAGATCAAGGTGGTTGGTTGGTTCGTCGAGAAGCAAGAGATCGGGTTCGCTTGCCAAGGCCCTGCAGATCGCAGCGCGGCGGCGCTCGCCACCCGATGCGGTCTTAGCCTCGCGGTCAAGGTCAATACCGAGCTGATCGGCGATCGCGCGCACTTCATATTCGGGCGGAGCCTGTTCGCCTGCGATGCAGAAATCGATCAGTCGGTCGAAGGCGGTGAAATCAGGGTCTTGTTCCAGCACGACGATATTGGTGCCCGGCACTATGGTGCGTTTGCCGCGATCGGCCTCAATACTGCCTGCGATCAGTTTGAGAAGCGTGGTCTTTCCTGCGCCATTACGACCGATCAGCGCCAGCCGGTCGCGCGGGCCTATATGGATGTCGATTTCGCTGAACAGCCAGCCTGCACCCTGTTGAAGGGCAAGATTTTCATAGGAAAGGATCGGAGGGGCGGACATTGTTGGGGGCGGATAGGGGGTGCAGAACAAGAGCGCAAGCTCCGCTCACAAAACTTCGTCATTCCCGCGCAGGCGGGAATCCATCTCCTAAGATCAAATTTTAAGCCTCAGGCGATGGACCCCCGCCTTCCGCCTTTGGCGGAAGTCCATCCTGAGCGCCCGCCCTGCGGGCAGTCGAAGGGCGGGGGTGACGGAAAAAGGGAATGCAGGGTTGACGATGAAATGTTGATTCCGCAAACACTGTCGATGCGCACAGTCTATCTTAACGGCCAATACCTCCCCGAAACGCAAGCCAAGGTCTCGATCTTCGACCGCGGGTTCCTTTTTGCCGATGCGGTTTACGAAGTGGTCTCGGTGATTGACGGCAAGCTCGTCGATTTCGAGGGCCATGTCGCACGGTTGCATCGATCGATGAGCGAACTGAAAATGCCGCCGCCGCCGTCGCGCGAAGTGGTGCTGGCGATGTGCCGCGAACTTGTCGCCCGCAATACGCTCGATGAAGGGTTGATCTACTTCGAGGTCACGCGCGGCAATCCGGGCGATCGTGACTTTCTGTTTCCAGCTAGCGATCTTGAGCCAACCATTGTCGGCTTCACCCAGAATATGGCGTTATTGGAAAGACCGCAGGCGGAAAGCGGGATATCGGTGGTCACCTTGCCCGATCGTCGTTGGCAGATGGCGCATGTGAAAACCACTCAATTGCTTTATGCCTCGCTGATGAAGGCCGAGGCAAAGGCGCAAGGAGCCGATGACGCCTGGCTGGTGCGCGATGGTTTCATTACCGAAGGAACGTCGCAAAACGCGCATATCGTCACCGCCGATGGCGTGTTGATCACGCATCCGCTCGATTCGAAGATACTGCATGGCATCACCCAGGCTTCGGTCCTGGAACTCGCAAGGCAAAGCGACGTTAGGGTGGAGACGCGTCGCTTCACCGTGGAAGAAGCAAAAGGGGCAACCGAGGCGATGGTCACTTCCGCATCCGCCTTCGTCCTGCCTGTAAGCCATATAGACGGCGTTCAGATTGGAAATGGCAGATGTGGGTCCGTCACGCGGGCGTTGCGCGAAATTTATGTGGAGTTTGCGCGACGTTCTGCCATCTGATCGAAAGGAAACAGGACTATGCGCAAAGCCATCATCGCTGCACTGCTTGCCAGCGGCACAATCATGGGGGGACAGGCCATGGCGACCGAAGTTACGATCACGGCAACCAATCCGGTTATCGATCTGTCGGTAACCGAATATGCCGATACCGTGCCCGATGTTGCAAGCTTTTCAACCGGTGTAACAACGCTGGCGATGACCGCGAACGAGGCAGTCCGTCAGAATAATGCCCAGATGACTGCAGTGGTGGCGAGGCTGAAAAAATTGGGTATTGCCGATCGGGATATTCAGACGACGCAAATTTCATTGAACCAGCAATTCGATTATGAAAACGGGAAGCAAACCTTCAAGGGCTTCGTCGCCAATAACACTGTGACCGCCAAATTGCGCGATTTGAAAAAGATGCCGCAATTTCTGGATGCGCTGGCAAGCGATGGTGCCACCAACTTCAACGGTCCGACCTTTTCGGTTGATGACGACAGCAAGTTGAGAGATGCCGCCCGTGACAAGGCATGGGACAGCGCAATGCGTCGTGCCGGCATGATTGCCAAAAAGGCCGGCTATACCGATGTTCGCGTGCTGCGCGTTGAAGAACAGCCAGCGAATGAAGGCGGCTATCCGATGCTTCAAACTATGGACGTTAGAGAATCCTCTGCAAAAGACACGCCGATTGCCCCCGGTCAGGTGCGAATAGGATCGACAATGAATTTCACCTTCGAAATGGTAAAATAGGCGATCGGATAGGCCGCGTTACAATGCTGACAAATCGCTTGCCGGACTGTTCAGAAATCGTTCAATGCCTGCCTTCTATCTCAATGTCATGAAACACGTCGCCTTCATCCTCCTCGCTCTTGCCCTCGGTTCCGCCAGTGTTGCCGAACCCGGTCGTTCGCGCAAAGGGGATGATCAGGGCAAGGCGCGGGAGCAGATGAATTCGGGCAAGGTGCTTTCGCTGCGTGAAATTGAGGGGCGTGTCGTGCCCCGCATGCGCGGCATGGAGTATCTTGGCCCCGAATATGATGGTAGCGCACAAGTCTATCGTCTGAAATTTATCAACAGCGGCCGCGTAATCTTTGTCGATGTCGATGCGCGGTCGGGCGGGATCATTCGTCAGCGCTGATTGTTTCAAACAGCGCTTTGGTTTGCGCCTGCGGTTCAATCTGTTATCTCCGGTAAAACCAGACAATAAAAGGAGCAAGACAGCGATATGCGCATCCTGATCGTTGAAGATGAACCGACCCTTGGCCAACAGCTGAAATCGACTTTGGAGGGTGCTGGCTATGCCGTCGATCTTTCGACCGATGGTGAAGATGGCCATTTCATGGGTTCGACCGAAAATTACGATGCGGTGATCCTCGATCTTGGGCTTCCCGAAGTCGATGGGCTTACCGTGCTCGATCGCTGGCGGCGCGAGGGCAAGAAGTTTCCCGTACTTGTGCTTACAGCACGCGATAGTTGGTCGGACAAGGTGGCGGGTCTCGATGCTGGGGCCGACGATTACCTTGCCAAGCCTTTCCAGACCGAAGAATTGATTGCACGGTTGCGCGCGCTGATCCGCCGGGCATCGGGCAACGCATCGTCGGAACTGACCGCAGGCGACGTGCGGCTGGATACACGTTCAGGCCGGGTAACACTGGATGGCGAACCGGTGAAACTGACTGCGCAGGAATATAAGCTGCTTTCCTATCTGATGCATCATAAAGGCAAGGTTGTCAGCCGTACCGAGCTGATCGAACATATTTACGATCAGGATTTCGATCGCGATTCGAATACCATCGAAGTCTTTGTTACCCGTATCCGCAAGAAACTTGGCCAGGATGTGATCTCGACGATCCGCGGCCTCGGTTACAGTCTGGAAGAACCGCGTTAGGCCATGTCGATTATCCTTCTCCGTTCGTGTCGAGCGAAGACGAGACACCGCAAGTTCGCGAACGATCTTACGGCATCTCCTGTTCGCTTGATGCGACCGGGGAGGGGGCAATGAAGAATGAGATTATTTCCGGTGGCGTTGAACTTTCATCCGCTGCGCCGGTAGCTGCCAAGGCCACCCGTGGCACCGGTTCGCTCAGCCGCCGCATGATCATCGTGGCCGCTGCTTGGATATCGCTGTTGCTGATCGCGGGCGGTCTTGCGCTCGACCGGGTGCTGACCAACGCGGTGTCGGACAATTTCGACGATCAGATGGAATATGTGCTGACGGCAATGATCGCTTCGGCCGAGATCGGCCCCGACGGTGAGGTCCGGCTGAACCGTCCATTGGGCGACCAGCGTTTTCTGGAACCCAATAGCGGGCTTTATTGGCAGATTAGCGGGAAGGGCAAGCTGCCGTTTCCATCGCGTTCGCTATGGGATCGAACCTTGCGTGTCGATTATAGCCATGATGATTCCGACCCGCATTTTCGCACGAGTGAAGAATTTGCAGGCGAGCCTTTGCGTATTGTCGAACGCGCGATCGTTCTACCCGATAGTGATACCCGCTGGATCTTCATGGTGGCAGCCAGCCGCGAAAGTCTGGATGCGCAAATCACCGAATTGCGTACCGTACTCGCCACCGCCTTTGCCGTGCTTGCATTCGGTTTGATCATCATGGCCGGCTTGCAGACATTTTACGGGCTTTGGCCCTTGCGTGATGTACGGCGGGAAATTGCTGCCATGCGCAGCGGACAGCAGCACCGATTGCAAGAAGTCTTGCCAGATGAGGTCATGCCGATGGTCAATGAACTCAACGAGTTGCTCGATCATAATGAGAAACAGGCTGAAGAGGCGCGGCGGCATGCGGGCAATCTTGCGCATGCGCTCAAAACTCCGCTGACCGTTATCATGAACAGCGCAACCGCGCAGGCTCCCGACTTGGCCGAAACCGTGATCCGCGAAGCTACAACCATGCGCCGGCAGGTCGATCACCATCTGGCCAGGGCGCGTGCGGTCGGCCGACGCGGGCATAGCCATAGCCGTGCCGAGGTTTGGCAAAGCCTGGAATCGG
>JBOFLS010000006.1:0-1736 GCA_051657985.1 Sphingorhabdus sp.
GTAACCCTAGATAAGAATATGCCAGTTATGCTTGCTAAAGTGGATGAAATTTTATGACCGATACCCAATATGATGTGATTGTAATAGGCGCCGGCCCCGGTGGCTATGTGGCGGCGATCCGTGCGGCACAGCTGGGGCTGAAGACGGCCTGCGTGGAATCACGCGAGACTTTGGGCGGGACCTGTCTGAATGTCGGCTGCATCCCGTCTAAGGCGATGCTGCATGCTTCGGAATATTTCGATGCCGCCGCCAATGGCGCTATGGCAGCAATGGGGATCAAGGTAAAACCCGAGCTTGATCTTGATACCATGCATGGCCAGCGGCGTGATGCGGTGAAAGGCCTGACCGGGGGGATCGAGTTTCTGTTCAAGAAGAACAAGGTCGACTGGATCAAAGGGCATGCCGCCTTCACTTCGGCCACGGAAATCGAGGTGGCGGGCAAGCCCTACACGGCTGATAATTTCGTAATCGCTACAGGATCCTCGGTTACGCCGCTGCCGGGTGTCGAAGTTGATAATGCCAAGTCGATCATCGTCGATTCGACCGGCGCGCTGGAGCTACCCAAGGTGCCGGACCATCTGGTCGTTATCGGCGGCGGAATTATCGGGCTGGAGATGGGTTCGGTCTGGCGGCGGTTGGGGGCCAAGGTTACCGTGGTCGAATTTCTCGATCAGATATTGCCCGGCATGGACGGCGATGTCCGCAAGGAAGCGAACAAGATCTTCAAGAAACAAGGTATGGAGTTCCGGCTTTCCACCAAGGTCACCGGCGCAGAGGTGAAAGGCAAGAAAGCGATCCTTACCGTCGAGCCTTCGGCCGGTGGTGCGTCGGAGAGCATCGAAGCCGATTGCGTGCTCGTCTCGATCGGCCGCCGCCCCAATACCGATGGGCTGGCGCTCGACAAGGCGGGGCTATCCGTTAACAAACGCGGGCAGGTCGAGATCGATCATGATTTCCGCACGGCGGTACCCGGCATTTGGGCGATCGGCGATGTTGCGCCTGGCCCCATGCTCGCACACAAGGCCGAGGATGAGGGCATCGCTTGCGCTGAAAACATCGCGGGGCTAACCGGCATCATCAATCATGATATTATCCCTTCGGTTGTCTATACCCTGCCCGAAATGGCGGGTGTGGGCCTGACCGAAGAGGCAGCGAAAGAGCGCGGCGCCATCAAGGTCGGTAAATTCCCGATGATGGCCAATAGCCGCGCCAAGACCAATCATGAACCCGACGGTTTCGTAAAGGTCATTTCGGACGCTGAAACCGATCGCGTATTGGGGGTATGGTGCATCGCAAGCGTTGCCGGTACGATGATAGCGCAGGCCGCACAGGCGATGGAGTTTGGCGCGACATCCGAAGATATCGCCTACACCTGCCATGCCCACCCAACCCATTCGGAAGCATTGAAGGAAGCAGCGATGGCGGTGCAGGGCAAACCGATCCACATGTGAAGATGAAAGACGGTGTCGTCCAGATTGCGCCCGCGCTCATTGCCGCACTCGATCTGTTCGGCATTGCCGTTTTTGCTGCTTCGGGTGCATTGGCGGCAGCGCGGCTGAAACAGACGCTTGTCACTTTTTCCTTCTTCGCGTTGGTCACTGGTGTAGGCGGTGGCACGGTTCGCGACCTGTTAATCGGTGCCCCGGTATTCTGGGTGCAAGACTGGCGTTTTGCCGCAGTCTGTCTGGCGACCGCCCTTCTGGTCTGGATCACGCCCGCTAAGATCTGGAGCCCGA
>JBOFLS010000007.1:0-2822 GCA_051657985.1 Sphingorhabdus sp.
TTAGCGATGACATTGATGGTGACGGGTGCATTTTCGGCTGTCTGAGTGACGCTGTCATCGTGCGCAGTTGGTGTGTCGTCGACGATCGTGATGGTGAACGGCTCGGTATCGGTGTCGCCGTCGGTATCGGTAACAGTGACGATGACAACCTGCGTTGCAGTATCCCCAACGGTATTGTCGGTCAGTGTGAAGCTGTAGCCGAGCGTGCCTGCGACCGGGTCGTAGCTGGTGACGGTGAATAGCCCGGTAGGCAAAACGATAACCTGCCCGGATCCCGTGATCGTGACACCGCTGATCTGTACGCTGGCAACACCATCGGGCGCGGTGAAGGTGATCGTGCCGCTTGCGGTTTCAACGGGCGCATTGGCGTTCGACCCCGAAGGCTCGCTGCCGCGTGGCGGCAAGCCTTCTTCATCCACTATCGTGGCGCCGCCCGTCGATGGAATGGATAGGACCGTTGCTGGACTGTCGGCAACGGAGATCGTTAAGGTTGCGATTGATGTGTCGCCGTCGCCATCAATGATCTGATAGCTGAAAACATCGTCGACTCCACCTGGCGTTCCGGCGGTGCGGGTGTAGGTGTAATTTCCGTTGGCACCCAGCGTCAGCGTGCCATATTGGCCATTGATCGTCGTGCCTGCAGCGCTGAAACTGCCGCTGCTGCCGGCGCGGAATCCCGCGACGCTCGCCCCGTCTGCGCCCTGGGTGTCGGCACCCGCCGAACCGCTGGTCGTGCCCAGGCCTGATACCACATTGCCCGTCTGCGCGGTGTAGCTTGCAGCGGGGACGCTGTCGGTATCATTGCGTGCGGTCGGCGTGTCGTCGACAATGGTGATCGTAAGATCCGCTGTGGCGATATCGCCATCGGCGTCGGTTACGACAACGGCAAAGACATCGGTTGGATTGGTGGCGGTGCTGTTATCGGTCAGCGTATAGCTATAGCCGATATTGCCCGGTGCAATGCCGGTGATCGTCAGGCGGCCCTGTGGCGTCTTGAAAACCTGGCCGATAGCGGTGATCGCCACACCGTTTAGCGCAATGGAACCAAAGCCGTCGGGCGTGTCGAAAATAATCGAGCCGGTTGTCGTTTCCGAATTGGCCGCTTCGTTCGATCCTGCTGGCTCGCTGCCGCGCATGGGCAATCCCGCTTCGTTCACCGATGCCGTGGCGTCGACGGATCCGGCAGGCTGGTCGGGTGTAACGATTATTGTCGTCGGTTCCTCGTCCGGAAGATCGGGTAGCAACTCACGATCTTCCGGGGTGGTAAAGGCAAGTTGGGTGGGCGGCAGCAGATCGCCAAGTCTGAAGGGATCTCCGATATCGCCGGGCGCCTGTATGAAATTTCCGCCCGAGCTTTGCGGCGGTCCTGCTTCGGGTTTGGGTTCCAATCCGATCAGCAAGGCGGCAAGGTTCGCCGGCGGTATCGCAACACCGGCGATCACGAATTGCGGGACGAAAATGGCACCATCGGGAATGACGACTTCGCTGCCGTCGGGCATGCGGACGATAAGGTCGCGCCCGGCAACGCGGATATCGTCGAGCCCGACACCATCGGGAAGGGCCAACTGCCCGTCCTGGCTTGGTATCAACGCCGCTGCCTGCAAGGCGAATTGGGCATATGCTCCTGCCGTGGCGGCAATCGCGGGTGCGACAGCGCCGTTCAGCGCCTCGGTAGGCATGTAGGGCGTAAGGCTTTCATTGGCGTCCATGGCTTTATCCTATCCAGCCGCAATCGATCCGACGGGCAAAGATGCCCGCAAGTCTCGTTATTGTGTCAAATTGAAACGGGTCGCTTGCTGCGAAAGGGACCCAGACATGGCGCTGAAAGTGCAACGCGGAAATAACCGTCTGTTTCTTATCGTCGCGCATTTGAACGCATGCCCCCCCGAAACAGCCGTTCGGACACGCTCTTTTTACAAAGAGCGGTGTTTCATGGCTGCAAAGTTAGGCGACCCCCTTGAGTCATTGTTCGACTCGTTAACAGCGTTGTAAGCATGTTTCGGAATATTTCGGCAAGTAATAATAAAAATTTTTACCATTAAATTTCATATACATAACTTAAGATCTAGCTGATAAGATATATATCTTTTTGAGAAGGTTTTCGGCTAAGCTTCGCGAACGATGGGTAAAATATGACATCTATAACCCTAGTTCTGCAGATGCGCTTCATACTGTGGGCACCCATTGCCGCGCGTTTGGTGCTGGCCTTTGCCGTGTTCGAGTCGCGGATCGTCGATGTGGCTTTTGCGATCGATCCCGTCGTGCTTGCGACTTTGTGCTGGCTGATCCTCAGCCTTGCTTCCCTACTGCTGGGCCAGTTGGTTCGGCGTAGAAATCTTATCTGGCATTTTTTCATCGATCTGATCGTAGCAATCGGTACCATCATGATTCATCCCGAGGCGCTTCTACCCGCCGCAACTCTGCTTTTCTGCAGCGCCCAGCCTCTGGTTCGCGCGGGTCTTCAGCCTTTGATTTCCGTCGTCTGCGCCCTGCCATTCCTGATTGCGCCTTTTGCGGCAAACGCCCAGGATATCAGCATCGCTGAAATGTTCGGCCCTGCAGATGGCAAGATATTGGGTTATGTGGCCATATGCCTTGCATTGATGCTGGGCATTGCAGCCGCGTCCTTTTCTGCCGCACGCGGCGACCAGTTGCGCCAATTCGCCACGCATGCCTTGTCGTTGCGTATGCTGAAGCTCGAGCATTCGCTTGAATTCGATCTGCAAGGACTGGTCGATCTGATCGCGACATTATTTCCGACCAACTCTGCCTATTGTCTGATATCGGGAAGCGCTGAACAGGCGACCATGCGATCCTTTTCG
>JBOFLS010000008.1:0-30853 GCA_051657985.1 Sphingorhabdus sp.
AGCGGCGACAGATAGCGCTGCACATGGGTCTGCCCCGTCTTCAATGTCAGGCCTTTTTCCATGAAAGCGCCTAGTGGAAATTTATCGACGAAACCGCCATAGACTGCCGGCATCGAAACGCGTCCGCCCTTGCGGCAGGCGATGATCGCCTGACGGATGGCATGGATACGATCCGTACCCAAAAAAGTCGAAGCCTTGATCTGATCGACGACATTGTCAACGAACAGTCCGTGCGCCTCAAGCCCAACGGCATCGATCACGGCATCGGGGCCGATTCCGCCGGTCATCTGCATCAGAGCCTCGTAGGTTTCGCTTTCCTCGAAATTGACGACTTCGGCACCCAGTCGTTTGGCAAGTTCCAGACGGCGGGGGAAATGATCGATGGCGATCACGCGTTCGGCACCAAGCAGAAAGGCTGACTGGATGGCAAATAGCCCTACCGGACCACAGCCCCACACCGCAACTATATCGCCGGGCTCAATATCGCAATTCTCGGCAGCCATCCACCCGGTGGGCAATATATCGGAAAGGAAAAGAACCTTATCATCTTCGATACCATCGGGGATGACGATCGGACCGACGTCGGAAAAAGGCACACGCACATATTCGGCCTGCCCGCCTGAATAACCACCGGTCATATGACTATAACCGAATAGCCCCGACATCGGATGACCATAAAGCTCGCGCGCGATATCCTGATTGTCTGCAGGCAAGCCATTATCACATGCGGAAAATTGCTTCTTGCCACAATGATAGCAGGAACCGCATGCGATCGTGAAGGGCACCACCACACGCTGCCCAACCTTCAGGTCGCTCTTCGGACCGACCTCGACGACCTCGCCCATGAACTCATGGCCTAATATGTCGCCTTTTTGCATTGTCGGGATGTAGCTGTCGTAAAGATGCAGGTCCGATCCGCAAATCGCAGTCGAAGTTACTTTGATAATTGCATCGCGGGGGTTGACGATATCGGGATCGTCGACCGTCTCAACGCGAACGTCATGCTTGCCGTGCCAGGTCAATGCGCGCATCTTCTATTCCTCTTCGGCTGCGCGCATGGCGCGGTTACGTGCGGCGGTCGCGATCTCGCCGGTTTCAAGATATTGTTTCAGACGCCGCAGATCGCGCCGGGTCTGGATCGAAGGCTCACGCTGAAAAATCTTGGCGATCAGCTTACCGACCAGTCCGGCGGGAGGATCATAGGCTATCGTCGCGGTAACGACGGTTCCGCGCGGGCCCGCATCGTCAAAGGTTATACGGCCGCTATTGGCAACATCAGCACCCGTCTCGGATTGCCATGTGATCGAACGGCCTTCGATATCCTCGGTAACGCGTGCATCCCATTCGACCTTTGCGCCTCCCGGAGCTTTCACAACCCAATGGGATAGTCGCTCATCGAGCACGTCGATCCGTTCGATATTTTCCATGAATTCGGGCAACCGGCTAAAATCCCGAAAAAGCGCATAGACTTCTTGCGCCGGGCGATTGATCGTCACGCTACTGGCAAGCAGATCGCGTGAACCTTTATCTTTTTTGGATGTAACGACGGGGGCGTCGTCATGTTCGATTTGGGGAGAGGCATATGACATGCAGGCCCAAACCCTTGGCTTTTGGCAATGTTCCGTCGCTTTGCCGGAAATCGGGCAATCGGAACAATGAGTGTCGGTCGGGCTTTTTCACCGCACTTCATGAAAAGGAAGTTTATGAAACCGGTGGAGATCGCGATTATAGGCGCCGGGCCTGCAGGACTTAGCGCAGCCCTGTACGCCGCTCGCTTTTGCCGCAGCACCCTTGTATTGCACGATGCGAAGCCTCGATCGCGTAGCATACCCAGAACATATAATGTCCCAGGCTATGAAGACGGAATAGCCGGAACCGAACTGCTTGCCAGAATGACGCGGCATGCCGAAAAATATGGTGCGCGGATCGTCGAGGCGCATATTGACGAGGCACGGTGTGACGATAAAGGCTTCCATCTTACCGACGGCAACCAATCATGGCATGCCCGGTCGCTGATCCTGGCAACAGGGCTCGAAGACAATCAAATAGCTTTCGATCATGATACGCATCAGGAAGCCATCAATCACGGCGTCCTGCGGTATTGCCCGATTTGCGATGGCTTCGAACATAAGGGTATGCGGATTGCCGTCGTCGGTTGCGATGTATCAGGCGCGGCGGAGGCTCTGTTCATTAGAGGCTATTCGGATGATGTAACATTGATACCACGCCACGATGTCGAACTAACCGCCAGCGAACGCCGCGATCTGGCCGATGCAGGTATCAAGACGATAACCGAACCGGTTGTGCGCTACGTGCCAAAACTCAAAGAAATGGAGCTTTACTTCAACGGTAAGAGCCGCCCTGCGGCCTTCGATGTGCTTTACCCGGCTTTGGGTTGCCGTCCGAAGAACATGCTTGCCAAAAAGCTTGGACTAAAGCTGACCAACACAGGAAAGGTGGACGCCGATACGCCCTTTGGTTCACCAATCCCGGGCCTTTACTGCGCTGGCGATCTGGTCGAAGGCCTTGACCAGATCAGTGTAGCGATAGCTCATGGCACCATTGCGGCGACCAGAGCGCACAACTGGCTGCGCGAAATGGATGGAAGGACGGTGAACGCGGTATTTGAGCCTGCATGATGGGAACAAAGAATTCCTCCTCCGGTTAGGTCGCTTATATCGAAAGGAGAATTGCGATGTCGATTTTGGACAAACTTATCGCTGCCGTCACTCCGCCGGAATCCGAGCAGGACCGTATAGACGCGCATGCACGCGCACGAGAACATGCAAGCCGCGCCCCTTGGCTTGCCATGGTGCTCGATCATCATCAACAAATCGATGCCGCTTTTGCCGCAGTTAAGTCTGCTAGTACCGCTGCCGACCGTCGCAATAATCTGAGACATCTTGGCGAACTGCTTGCCGGCCACTCGCTCGCAGAGGAAGGCGTAATCTACCCCGCGCTTTCGGATGCGGGTGACACTGGCCATGCGACCATGGCCTATACCGAACAAGCCGCAGCCAAGATGCAGCTCGGATTACTCGAGCGTATGGACCCGATGAGCAAAGATTTCGAGGATAAGCTTGGCCATCTGGAAGGGGCAGTAAAACATCATGTCTATCAGGAAGAAAGCACCTGGTTCATCGATCTTGTGAATGCATCGCCCAATGCCGATCACGTCATGATTTCCGAACGTTATAGCGAAGAGTTTAATCGTTATATGAATGGCGGCACTAGCAATTCTACAGCACCGTCAAATGACATGGCAGACTCTCAGCCTTTAATGTTTCAACAGAAGACAGGGTCGATGGACGACGATCAAACCTATGGTCCGCTATCCGATGCCAGACCGGAAATGGGGGATACGCAAGCACCCCGTCCCAGCCTGCTGCAAGAAGATGTCGGTAATCGTGAAAATGTTGGTATCGTAACGCCCGACGCATACCCTCAGGCCGATCGCGATATCGGCAATCCAGCAAACAATAGAGGACAATCGCCATCGACAGGCAGTGGCGAAGTGAGCGGCAGCGGCGCGGGCGCCGGTGGTGGCGGCAATAGCGAGGATTATGACGCCGATCCGAAAGGCGGCAGCGGCAAGGTCGAACAGCAAGCAATGCGCCCCGCGCCCCTCGATGATGAAGATGCGCCGATTGGCGGCATGCGGTAAGAGTAAAAGTTAGGATTACTGGGCGGAAGTGCGCTTTCGCCTTGTATCCCAGCCTTTGCGCGCTGAAGCTGAGCGTTGCTCTGCAGAACCCTTTTTATGAGCTTTGCCACCACGCGATGAGGATATATGCGTATCTTGTTTTCCACGACCAGACCCTGATTTATTACCTCCGCCCGACTCTTTGTTGACGGTTGCCCATGCACGCGCTTCCGCCTCATCTTTAGGTACACCGCGTTTCCTGTAGCTGTCGACGATATGCTTAGCCTTGCGTTTTTGCTTGTCGGTATATTTGTCCTTGTCTCCACGTGGCATTTTCATTCTCCTCAGAATGGAAAGGATGAAAACGCCCTTCGCAATGAGGCGTTCCTTTCGGGGACATCGGGTTTTGGAACAAGGCAGTCGGTCAAGCGTTGGCGATGATCAATTTCCGCTATTAGGAGAGCAAAAATGAAATTTTTCTATCTCGCGGGGGGGCAGCATTACTGGTTTCAGCTTGTAACAATGGCGCAGATGTCAATGCCAATGATGCTGCGTCCTCTGATACGCCGACAAGCACAAGTCAAAATGTCGATAAGACTGATATGGCGACTACAGCATCAGGTTCCATGGCTCAACCAACCGATGCTGCATCATATATGATGATGGCTGGAGCTGGCGACATGTGGGAGATCGAGTCCTCACGCGCGGTCATGACAAAGACAAGCAATGCAGAAGTTAAAAAGTTTGCGCAAATGATGATCGATCACCACACTGAGTCGACTCAGAAACTGAAAGCTGCTGCACGGTCCGTCAATTTGAATAGCGGGTCACCGACCATGAATGCCGATTAGCAACGTATGCTTGAAGAAATTCGTTCCGCGACGGCTGCGAACGTCGATGGTGTCTATTGGCGTAATCAGCGCACGGCGCATCAGAATGCGCTTGCTTTGCATCAGAACTATGCGTCGAACGGGGACAATGATGCACTGAAAAAAGTTGCGGCTGAAATTGTGCCTGTCGTTCAACAGCATATTGCCGAAATCGACCGAATGTCAACAATGAGCGGTAATGTCAGTTCAACTGGAATGAATGCATCAGAACCATCAAAGCAGCCGTCTAATTAAGGTTCGGACCCTAAGATAATTGCGATGATCCCATTTAAAAATCCCGTCCTACCATATTGACGGTCGGACGGGATTTTTTAAAATTACATTGCTTATTCGGCAGCTGAAGCTCGGAGCATCCAGCTATTCTGTTCATGCTTGCCGATCCGGGCAGTCAGCATATCGGCTGTAAAAACATCATCCGCCTCGTCGGCAATACGAACAGCCTCGCGCATACGGCGGGCGATCGTTTCATTGTCGGCAATAAGGGTTTCCAGCATCGACTTCGCATCGCTCAACGTCGTTTTACTTTCGATCACGCTATGCTGTTCGAAATCACCATAGGCGGCAGGTGCAATATGACCAAGCGCCCGGATGCGCTCTGCAATTTCATCGATTGCCTCGTCTAAGTCCTCATATTGCTCCTGCGTCAGCTTATGCAGCCCGAAGAACGAAGGACCAACAATATTCCAGTGAACACCCAGAGTTTTAAGATACAGTGTAAAGCTGTCTGCCAGCGCCTCGGCAAGCACCTCGGATAGCTGTTTCGTATCCTTATCGTCGATACCGGTATCGATCGATTCGACACTGGGTTCTGGCCCGATATTGGCGGCGTCCATAATCTGCTCCTTTTTTGAAAAGTCTTCATCCAAAACGTTGACCAACGATCATGGTTCCCCAATCTCCAAGGAACGTTTGAGCATCTGTCAGGTTGTCCCGGCGCCATAGGGGCATGATAAAAGAAGGATGATGCAATGGATCAACATAAGAAGATAATGCTTGTGCTTATCGCTTCGACCGGCATTGCCGTACTTGGCGCTTGCGCCACGGTTGAAGAAGGCGTGGCAGAGGCTGTAGCCGAAACGCACCGTGCAGAACTTAACGGTTCGCAAATCGTTGGCAGTTCGCGCGATCAGGATGGTTACGCCCGTGCCGAACTAACGATTTCAGATGAGGCAAACCAAATCTGTTACGACATTAATGAAGTGCGCAATCTAGGCACGATTACCGGTGCAACGATCAATCGTGGCGGACGTGGCAGCAATGGCAGCGTGGTTATGCGTCTGCGCGAGGCCAATGAGGGCGGCTGGAAAAATTGTGTGGGTCGCACGGAATGGCTTGAGGATCGCATAGAGCGCAATCCGTCGGCTTATTACGTAGTGATCAATACGTCTGAATATCCCAATGGAGCAATTCGCGGGCAATTCATGGCAAGTTAAACCTTTGCAAACCCGACAGGCAGGCTCGCTATAACCGGCCTGCCGGGTTTCAACCGGGATATTGCCAAGCTTGACTATTGCCGAAATTCCGGCTGGCAAAATCCCAGTTCAAAAGATTTTCGACAACGCTCTCGACATAATCCTTACGCAGATTTTGGTGGTCAAGATAATAGGCATGTTCCCATATATCGATCACCAGCAATGGAATGGTATCGGAACAGGCAAAGGTTTCCGCGTCGTGACTGGAGTCGATTGAGATAGCCCCACCCTCGCCAAGCACCCAGGCCCAACCGGAGGCGAAATGGCCAATCGCTTCTTTTTTCAAAACTTCTTTGAATTCTTCCATAGAACCGAAGCTGCGCTCGATCGCTTCGGCAAGTTCGGTCGAAGGTTCGGTTTTTTCAGGTGATAGAGATGACCAGTAAAAGCCATGATTCCAGGCTTGGCCCGCTTGATTGTATAATGACGTATTTGCCTTGTTGCGCGCCGATACGATAATGTCCTCCAGACTTTTGCCATTCAGATCGGTATCGCGAACCAGCTCGTTGGTTTTATCGACATAGGCTTTATGATGTTTGCCATGATGAAAGGCCAGAGTTTTAGACGAAATATAAGGCTCGAGAGCGCCGTCGTCGAATGGCAGGGGCGTTAGATTGATCATGATGTCGCTCCGGTCTGTATCAGCGCAGGATATTACGCTGGATTAGGTTGATAAGACTAAGAATAAGAATTGAGCCTAATGAAGAGGCAAGTATCGACAATGCCGATACATTATCCGAAATCAGCGGAGTCTCGCCTAATAAAGGGGTTACGATCAAGCCGGTAAGGAGCGATCCCGTAATGCCAATAATTATAGTAAAGCAAATTGCTCTGTAGCTCTTGTCGCGAAAAATCAAACTGCCGATCCAGCCGATGACCCCGCCAACAAATAGCAGTAAAGCAAAAATCATTGAATTTCTCCGAAAACCGCAATGGTCGGACCAACGCAGGATATGCACTTCGGTTCCCGGACAAACGGCACGGCTTTTTATATTTATCCAGTTGGAGAAAATTGAGTTCTTTACTAAAACTAGGGTAAAAGCTGCCTCTGCGCGGCCATGGGGGGGGAATCTGGAGGGGTCGTCGCGCAGAGGCACAGTTAGGAAAAGCCATTCGACGGGAGGTTAGGAGAGTTCGTTCGAATGACAGGCGGCAAACGCGTAATTTTTAAAAAGGTTCCCGCATTCGGAAAAAATTTTTATATTTTTTTTCTGCTATTAATTCTCAAGTTGTCCGCCGGATTGAATAGGCACAGTCAACCGACAATATAGGCCTTGGGGACGAAATTCGATCAGCACTTTCTCCGATAGTTCATGTGAAACGACATTTTCGAGAAGTTCCATACCGAAACCACGTGCAGCAGGTGGGGACACGATAGGACCGCCATGTTCGGTCCAATGGATTGTGACCTTTGTATCATTGGCAAGTTTCCAATCGATCGAAATATATCCTCCAGTCGTTTTCAAGGCACCATATTTGGCTGCATTTGTTGCAAGCTCGTGCACTGCAAGACCAAGCGAAAGAGCCGTACTCGGTGTCAGATTCAAATTAGGACCTGATAATCGGATGACGGGATCGTCTCCGACGAGAAAAGGGGCTAGTTCGGCCTCAAACACCTCTTTTATACCGGCATTAGCCCATTCGGTCTGGGTCAGTAATCCATGCGTTGCTGATAAGGCACAAATACGTCCGGCAAGACTGTCTGCAAAATCATCCAAATCAGTCGCGCGGTGACGCGTAAGTGCAAGGATCGAGAGCACATTGGCAAGCGTGTTTTTGACCCGGTGGTTGAGTTCTCGATTGAGCGTCTGTCTTATCTGCAACTGTTTGGTTTGCCATTCATAGGCGGCACGATCTCGCATTGCAGCTTCGACAATCATACGACTAATGAAAAACAGCAGCAGCGCTATGATGAAGCCTGAACAAAACAACCATAATGCTGTTTTTGACAACATCTGGGGCGGTGCGCGGCCGATAACCAACTTCCATTGCCGACTGCCAAAATTCAAAAGCGTCGTTTGCGAAAAAAGACGTGAATCGCGATTTCCGACTTCCGCCAATAAGCCCAACTTACCGTTTTCGACATCGTAAAGGGCAGCATAGGCAGGCTGATATGGCAAAGCATTCAGTTGTGCGCGTAAAAATGTTTCGCCTTGAAAGGCCACATATACGAATCCTTTAGGCAAGGCATCGGATCCATTGACCGGCTGGTACAACAAGAACCCCCGCTTGCGTTTTTCCATGACATCCTGAATTAGAACAACGGGTGCGGTTGTCGTCGGCTGGTCGCTTCTAATAGCCCTGTCAATGGCATTACGTCTTTTACGTTCGCCATACATATTGAAATTTATCGCACGCCGATTGGCATCATTGCCCGGTGCAATATACCGAATACGGACCGCTTTGATCGTGCTCGTTACAGGATCACGCTCGACCTCGGCCCAGCCAACACCACGCGCATCTTCAGGATCTATGGATAAGGATACCGACCGAACGAACCTGTCAAATTCAGCACGATCTACATCGACGCTGGAAAGAAAAAGTGCCCCCACCTGCAATATCGCCCCATAGGCCGTTTCCTGTCGCATGATGGATTGCCTGAATTCGGCGACTTGCAAGGCCAATGTTTGTTTTAAAGCGTTGCGCTCGGCCACTTCCGCAGCAATTGCGCCGATAACTACCAGTATGAGTGCCAGCAAAAACATAACCAGGGGAAACGATCGCGGATTGCGTTCGACCCAGTTCTGCTTGCGGACCCGATCTTCAAGCGATTTATCCATAATCCCCCTTATAAAATCCGGAGGCTAAAACGTTGTCCTGTGCCTAAAGTTGCGATTGAGCAATGAATTTTGTTTGTGTGCGGAACTTGCCTCTGTTCTCGACGTTAACGAGGCCAAACTCAACATCAGACATATATGGATATCCTCTGGGATCTTACTATGTCGGACCGAGTTTTAAATCGGAAGCTTTTTGCCGATGACAATGTTTTGCAGGCGGCATCATATTTTAGAAAATCGGTTGTGATGCCGCCTGCAAATCTGTTTCCGCTCTGGACCTTATGGCCTATAGTACATATATAGAACATATGGCAAAACCAAGCGTCCGAGACAAACTAGAAATTCTAGCTGATGCAGCCAAATATGATGCATCATGCGCATCGTCGGGAACCAGCAAGCGATCCAGCAGTGATGGCAAAGGCATTGGTTCGACCGAAGGTATGGGGATCTGTCATGCCTATGCTCCCGATGGCCGTTGCATTTCACTTTTGAAGATTTTGCTGACAAACCATTGTATCTTCGACTGTCATTATTGCATTAACCGCAAAAGTTCCAATGCACGCCGGGCCGCTTTCACCCCCCAGGAAGTTGTCGACCTGACGCTTTCTTTTTATCGCCGAAACTACATCGAGGGACTGTTTCTTTCATCGGGTATTCGCAAATCGTCGAACCATACGATGGAGCAAATGGTCGAGGTTGCCCGCTGTCTACGTGAAGATCATAATTTCCGTGGCTACATACACCTGAAAACCATTCCCGATGCCGATCCTGAGCTAGTCGAGCAGGCCGGGCTTTATGCCGACCGGCTATCGATCAATGTCGAGCTGCCTACCGAGGCCGGGCTTTCACGGCTCGCTCCTGACAAAAGCAGTAAGCAGATCGAAGGTGCGATGTCCGATGTCAAAACATCGATCATCGACAATCTCGATGCGCGCAAAAAGTTCAAAAACGTGCCGCGTTTTGCGCCTGCCGGGCAATCGACGCAGATGATCGTGGGTGCCGATGCCGCCAGCGACAGCGATATCATTGGCAAAGCAAGCGGGCTTTATGACCGTCACCGGTTGCGCCGCGTCTATTACTCGGCCTTCAGCCCGATCCCCGATGCCAGTGCAGTTCTGCCACTGAAGCGCCCGCCCCTTATCCGCGAGCACCGCCTGTATCAGTCGGACTGGCTCATGCGCTTTTACGGCTATTCGGCCGATGAGGTTCAGCAAGCGACCGACCCAGGTGGCATGTTGCCGCTCGATATCGATCCCAAGCTTGCCTGGGCGCTGAATTTCCGCGAGCATTTTCCTGTCGACGTCAACCACGCCCCGCGGGAGATGTTGTTGCGTATACCGGGCCTTGGGGTGAAGGCGGTTAACGTCATCCTGCGTGCGCGCCGCTACAAGACGTTGCGGCTTGAAGATGTGGCGCGGGCCAGTCTGTCGATCGACAAGATCAGACCATTTATCATCGCTGCCGACTGGCGGCCAGTGCAGCTGGGCGATAAGGCCGATCTGAAATCCTTGCTGGTGCGCCCGAAAAAGGTTGAGCAGCTGGAGCTCTTTGCCGCTGCATGATCGCGCTGCAGCCTCCTATCGATTTCGATGGCTGGCGCAATCAGGCCAAAGCGCTTTGGGCCGCCCAGTACCCGCCTGAACAAGTTAGCTGGGGGCAGTCATCGCTGTTTGGGAACGAACTTAATGCTGCGGGCGATCCGATGCCCGAAATACGCGTACCTGCTGCCTTTGTCGAGCTTGCGGAAACGGTTTTCATGCACAGCGATCCGGGTAAGTTTGATCTGCTCTATCGTCTGTTCTGGCGGTTGCAGCATGATCGCCGCCTGCTTGATGATGCAACCGATCCCGATATCGTCAGAGCCATGTTGATGGTGAAAGCCGTGCGGCGCGACATCCACAAGATGCGGGCCTTTGTGCGCTTCAAGGAGATGCAGGATGAGGATGGCACCGCCCATTATGTCGCCTGGTTCGAACCCGACCACATTATCGTGCGCGCCAATGCCGGTTTCTTCGTCCGGCGTTTTGCGTCGATGCGCTGGTCGATATTGACGCCTATATTGTGCATCCACTGGGATGGCAAAACATTAAGCGAAAGCCCTGGCATAGCCAAACCAGCCGACCTGAACGACGACCCAGTCGAGGATTTATGGCGCAGCTATTATGCATCGATCTTCAACCCGGCGCGATTGAAGAAAAAAGCGATGCTGAAAGAGATGCCGCGGCGTTATTGGAAGAATATGCCCGAGACGCAGCTGATCCCCGAACTGATTGCGGGTGCACAGGCGCGTGAGGCGGCAATGGTTGCTATAGGCAAAGCGCCCGATGAAGCAGCGCCCGAAAGCTGGGCCGAGCTGGAACAGGCGATCGATCATTGCACCCGCTGTCCGCTCTACCGGGATGCGACGCAGGCGGTACACGGCGAAGGACCGCGCGATGCACGGCTTATGATCATCGGCGAACAGCCGGGGGATAAGGAGGATCTGGCCGGACGCCCCTTTGTCGGCCCGGCGGGCCAGGTGCTGGATGAGGCGCTTGCACTTGCGGGGATTGATCGCAAAACAGCCTACCTGACCAACGCGGTGCGCCATTTCAAGCATGACTGGCGCGGCAAAGTCCGCCTGCACCGCGCCCCCGATACCAGGGAGATCGATACCTGCCGCTGGTGGCTTGATGCCGAGCGCAGGCTGCTCCAGCCGCAATTCATCCTTGCGCTTGGGGCAAGCGCGGTGCGCAGCCTGTTGGGCAAGACCGCAAGCGTAACCAAAATACGCGGAGAGCCGATTGCCCTGCCCGATGGATCGACGATGATCGTCACCACCCATCCATCCTACATCCTGCGCGTTGGCGATGACCATCGTGAACAGGCGATGCGCGATTTTATTGCCGATCTGGAAATTGTCGCCGACCTGTTGAAATAAAACGGCAATCGGAAAATGCGGGAACCCTTTTCGATGGCTTTGCGTTATAGTCCTCAGGATGGGTTTTGTTTCTTCGCGATTTATGCTGCTGTTGATCGTATCGACAGCTATGCCCTCCGCAGTCTTCGCACAGCAACCTGCACCGGTTTCACCGCCACCGACATCGCAAGACAACCGCTCCCCGATCATTACCGATGAAGAGTTTGAAAAAGAGCTTCCCAGCCTGAATGCGCCCGCGCTGGAAAGTATAGAGGATTGGCAGAAGACCGAGGATGCAAAGGAGCAGGTTGAGCAGACAGTACAGGAAAGTGACATACCTGCTTTAAGAGACGGCGATACTGTAGAGGCCCTGCCCGACCCACCCGTCACCGATCCTTTACTGGATGCGCCCCTGCCGCCGATCGACGGTTTCGATGCCGAACCGCCCCCGGCCCCGACCGAAGCGGCCGACGAAAGCGAAAACCGCAGTGCACGCTATACCTACAGGATAGATGGATTGCCGACCGAGGGCGAAAATGCCGAAATTTTCGAAACGGTGCGCACTCGGTTTGAGGAACTCTCAGCGTTGGAGGACGGAGACGGGCGTGCAGACAACCGTTCCGCCATCGGTGCAAGGGCACGCGAAGACCGGCAATTGCTGGCCGATATTCTTTCCAGTGAGGGCTTCTTCGATGCCACCGTCGAGGTTGCTGCCGAACAGCCGGCACAGGAAGGCCAACCGATTGCCATGGTGCTGACGACCGTACCGGGGCGGCGCTACTATCTGGGCAGTATCGCTTTCGATACGACCCCGGTTCAGCCGAGCGACCTGATAACCAGCAATTTCGTACCCAAGACCGGCGATCCGATCGTCGCCGATACGATCGTTGCGGCAGAAGCCAACATCTCGATCAAGCTGCCCGAAAACGGCTATCCCTTTGCCAAGGTCGGGCAGCGTGACATCCTTCTCGACGGGGAACTGGGGACCGGCGATTACACCCTGCCGGTAACAACCGGCCCGCGCAGTTATTTCGGGACGATAAGGACGGAGGGCACGCCTGCCTTCGATGCCGATCATATCGCGATACTGCGCCGCTTCAAGACGGGCGATCTGTATGATGCCCGCAAAGTCGACGATCTGCGTGCCGCCTTGGTGGCCACGGGCTTGCTCTCGACCGTTTCGGTCGAACCCGTGCCCGGTGCCAAGGCGGCATCGGATGGCACGGCCTATGCCGATTTGCTCGTTCGCCAGGAGGCAGGTCCGGCACGCACCCTGGCGGCAAGCGCGGGCTATGGGACCGGCCAGGGTATTCGCGCCGAGGGCAGCTGGACCCACCGAAACCTCTTTCCACCCGAAGGTGCGTTGATCGCAAATGCGATATTGGGCACGCAGGAACAGGCGGTGGGCGTTGCCTTTCGTCGTTCGAATGCCGGGCGCCGCGACCGGATCGTCGAGGTCGGGCTTTCCGCATCGCGTAATGATTTCGATGCTTTCGAGGCCTTTACCGGACGTTTGGGCGGATCGATCTCCTATGTCTCCACCCCGATCTGGCAAAAGAAGTTCACATACTCGTTCGGGCTGGAACTGCTTGGCACCTATGAAAGCGAATTTGATTTTGCCCGCGGGGTGCGCGACCGGCAGCTTTACTATGTCGGCGCCATTCCCTTGCAGGCAGGCTTCGATACCTCGAACGATCTGCTTAACCCGACGCGCGGCTACCGCCTGAACGTAAGACTGTCCCCCGAAACTTCGCTTGGCGATGGATCGCGTTTCTATTTGCGGGCGCTGATCGATGGCAGCTATTATCAGCCATTTGGCGATAATTTCGTATTGGCAGCACGGGCGCGGGTTGGTTCGATCACCGGAACCAGCCGTTCCGCGCTGCCCCCGTCGCGGCGCTATTATGGCGGTGGCGGCGGATCGGTACGCGGCTTTGGGTATCAGGAATTGGGGCCGCGCGATCCCAATAACGATCCGATCGGTGGTCGCAGCCTGAACGAAGCCGCAATAGAAGCACGCTACCGCTTCGGCAATTTCGGCATTGTGGGCTTTGTCGATGCGGGGCAGGTCTATGAAAGCAGTTTGCCCAAGTTTAGCGACTGGCGTTTCGGCGTCGGCATTGGCGGGCGTTTCTACACCAATTTCGGGCCGATGCGTGTCGATATCGCAACCCCGATCAACCGCCGACCGGGTGAAGGCCGGGTCGCGGTTTATGTCTCGCTCGGCCAGGCATTCTAATGACGGCGCGGCGCATTGCCTTAGGGGTTGGCGGCGTGATCACGCTGTTTCTGGCGATCCTGGCCGGACTTTATATCTGGCTCGATACCGGGTCGGGCCGCGCTTTCGTCGCACGACAATTGGCGGCTTACGAATTCGAAAACGGTCTCAACATCCGCATCGGCCGGATCGATGGATCGATCTATGGCGACGCGGTTTTGCGTGACATACGCTTTCGCGATCCCAAAGGCGATTTCGCGACCTTGCCCGAAGCGCGGCTCGATTGGCATCCGTTCCAATATATATCGGGCATCGTCGCTATCGATGCGTTGAGGGCACGGGAATTGCGCATTGCACGCTTGCCCGAATTCCGTCTGGTGCCTGATCGCGGCGAACCTTTGCTGCCCGATCTGGATATTCGTATCGATCAATTAAAGATCGACCGTATCGTCTTTTCCAAGGCGATCACCGGCGAGGAACAGATCGCTAGTCTGGAAGGTAAGGCGCGTCTTGCCGATCGCCGTGCGGTGGTAACGGCAACCGGCGGTTCGCTGAAAGGCGACCGACTGGCGCTGAAGCTGGATGCCATACCCGACGACAACCGGTTCGATATCGGCCTGAACCTGACGGCCCCTGCCGATGGTCTTGTGGCAGGACTTGCCGGCATCGATACCGCGATAACAGCGACGCTCGATGGCAAGGGCAGCTGGGAAAAGTGGGACGGCGTGTTGAAGGCAGCGGTGGGCGAGGAGCAACTCGCCGATATTGCACTTGCGGCGCGCAATGGACGTTTCAGTGCGAAAGGCAACGCCCAGCCTGCATTGATCCTGGGCGACGGCATATTGGGCCAGGCATTGTCGCCAAGCACTGGCATAGACATTGCCGCAACCTTCAAGGATCGCGTCGCCGATGTCGAAGGCAGCATCGCCTCTGCCGCCTTGACGCTCACCGCCGACGGTATCGTTGATATGGCCGAGGGCGAATATCGCGATCTGGCGCTCGATTTCCGCCTGACACGGCCTGCCGTCCTTGCCCGCAATGCCAGCGGCAGCAATGTGCGCGGCAAGGCCCTGATGAACGGTGTCTTTGCCGAACCCATCATTGCCTATAGCGTGACCGCCGACCGGCTGGCCTTCGATGAAACGACGCTGGAGGGACTGGTTGCAAACGGTGAGGCGACAGACCAGTCGGATCGGATGCTCATCCCCATAAATGCCCGTGTGCGGCGTATCTCTGGTGTGAATGCGGCTGCAGGGGGACTGCTCACAAATGTCCGCCTCAACGGCGATCTCGCTTATGCCGATAACCGGATCCTGTCGGACAATCTGAAAATCGATTCCGATCGCATCAACGCCACCGCAATCCTTGTCGGCGATATCGAAAATGGCGTCTATACTGGGGGTCTCAAGGGTAAGGTCGATGGCTATCGAATCGAATCGGTCGGGCTGTTCAACATCGATGCCGATGTCGATCTGGAAAGCAGGCGTTCGGGTTATCAGCTTGCGGGTACGGTACGGGCGCGATCGACGCGGCTGTTCAGCCCGGGCGTACAGAATTTCCTCGGTGGGCAGATGTTCGTCAATGCAGGCATCCGTTATGGCACGGACGGGGTGCTACGGATCACGCGTGCCAATGTCGTCGCACCGCAATTCCGGCTTAATCAGGGATCGGGCACCTATAATGCCAATGGCGGACGCGTAGTGTTTAACGGGAGTGGTTTTTCAAACCAATACGGCCCCGTCGCAGTCGCGCTGACAGGAACTTTCGATCGACCGGTTGCGCGCGTCACCGCAACCCGCCCCGGCTTTGGTGTCGGCCTGTCGAATGTCGTCGCGCTGGTGACACGCAGCCGGCAAGGCTATGCAATCGACCTGACAGGCGAAACCAGTTACGGTCCGATCAGTGGCGATATCGATGTTTTATCGGGCAATGGCCCGCTAACCATCGATATAGTACGCGGCGATTTTGCCGGAATTGCGCTTACGGGTCGGTTGCAACAAGCGCGCTCTGGGCCATTTGCCGGCACGCTTACCGGTATCGGTTCGGGTTTCGACGGCACTGTCGCCTTATCGGCGGAGGGCCGGTATCAGCGCGCACGCGTTTCCGGCATCGCAACCAATGCCGAGTTGCAGGGCGCACAGCGACTGGCGATCGGGCGTGGGATTATCGATGCCGATGTGATCCTCTACGATCAGCCGCAGATCGTCGCCGATGTGCAGGTTGAAAATGCGGTGATCGGTACGACCAGTCTGGCGGCCGCGCGCGCCAAAATCAATTACCGCGGCGGCAATGGAACCGCACAAATTCTGGCTGAGGGGCGCAACCAGGTTCCTTTCCGCATCGCAGCCAATGCTGAACTGACGCCCCAGCTGTGGCGGATCGCCGCCAAGGGCCGCGCCAACAGTATCGATTTCGCGACCGCCGGGCCGGTCAGGATCGTACCGCGACGGTCGGCCTATGAAATCCTGCCTGCGACCATAAATATTGGCAGCGGCACGGTGCAACTGGCGGGCAATTACGGCAGCGGCATGGAACTGCAATCGCGTTTGCAAAATGTCGATCTTGCCGTTTTGAACCCGGCTCTTCCCGGTCTTGGCCTGGGCGGAAGGGCAAGCGGCAGTCTCGATTGGTCACAGGCTTCGTTCGCAGCCTTCCCGCGCGCCGATGCACGACTGGAAATCGACCAGTTCACGCGCACCAATCTGGGTGCTGCATCGCAGCCTGTCGATATCAGTCTTGTCGGTCGCCTGCTGCCCGATGGCGGCAACGCGCGCGCGATCATCCGGAGGCGCGGCGCGGCGGTCGGTCGTTTGCAGATCGATCTTACTCCCCTGCCCCCCGGCAGCGCCGATTGGGTAACGCGGTTACTGGGCGCACCGCTTTCGGGTGGCATTCGCTATAATGGCCCGGCCGATACGCTGTTTTCGCTGGCCGCCCTTCCCGATCAGAGCTTGACGGGCAATATCGGCGTTGCCGCAGACTTTTCCGGTCGTGTCCAGCGCCCACAGTTGACGGGCGTCGTGCGCGCAAACGATCTGATTTACGAGAACGACATTTACGGCACACGGCTTACGAAACTGCGCGTGCGCGGCATTTTCACCAACGACCGTCTGGAGGTTAGCGAACTGACCGCCAATGCCGGGCAAGGCACGATTAGCGGTCGCGGTTTCGTCAATCTCAGTTCCGCTGCAGGCTTTCCCGTTCAGCTGAAACTCGATCTCGATCGCGCGCGGGTGGCGCGCAGCGAACTGATCTCGGCCGCAGCCACCGGCACGATCAACGTAACCAATAGTGCGGGTGGCGATGCCGTGATCAGCGGCACTTTGAGCCTGCCGGAAACACGCTATCGCATCGTCCGGCAAGGTGCGGCCAAGGTGACGACGCTGACCGGGATCAGACGCAAGATAGCACCGGGGCATGCGCGGGTTTCGGGCGATGCCGACCCTGTTACCAGCCTGCCCGGCAATTGGCGGCTGGATATTCGCCTGGTTGCCAATGACGAGCTCTATGTCACCGGCATGGGCCTGGAATCCGAATGGAGCACCGATCTGCGTATCACCGGCACTTCGGATGCGCCGCAGATAACCGGCAATCTGCAACTGGTCCGTGGCACATTGGGGTTTGCCGGGCGGTCATTCGATCTCGAAAGCGGAAGGCTTGCCTTCAACGGTGCTGCGACCAATCCGTCGGTGCGTGTGTCGGCTGCCAGTGAAGTCGACGGTACGACCGTTCGCGTCAATATCGCCGGTACCGGCAACAATCCGGAGATTAGCTTTTCATCGACTCCCGCCCTGCCCCAGGATGAAATTCTGGCCCGCATCCTGTTCGGCAATTCGGTTGGCGAATTGTCGGCGGTGCAGGCGGTACAGCTCGCCGCCTCGCTCAACAGTCTGCGCGGTGGCAGCGGCGGGCTCAATCCCTTAGGCGTATTGCAATCCGCCACCGGTATCGACCGGCTGCGCATATTGGGTGCCGACGAACGCACCGGTCGGGGTACTTCCGTTGCGCTTGGCCAATATATCACCAACGACGTCTATGTGGAAATCGTCACCGATGTGCGCGGCTATACCGCAAGCCAGATCGAGATCAGCCTGACGCCGGCGCTTTCGATCTTGAGTCAGCTCAGTTCGTTCGGCACATCGAATGCAAGTGTTCGCTATCGAAAGGATTATTGATGCGTGAAGGATTGGCGGCCTTGCTTTTGATCTTTCTTGGCGGCTGCCAAAAAGATTTCGAGTCACAATATGCCGAAACCGAAAAGCGGTTGAAAGCCGATGCGGCACGTCTGGATAAGGAGATGGCAAAGGAAGCGAGCAAAGAGCCAGGAGAAAGGCGCTGATCGCGTTTGTTGAAAATATCCTTCAATTAGGTAGGACGACTAACCAATTCAGTAAACGCTTTGATTTTATCTTTCATACCAGCGACCAAATTGCACTATTCAGCCTGAATAAAGCCTCAAGATAATATAACGGCTTTTTTGCCGGAACTTTGCTAAAATCCTCAGGTTTTCCGATTCTCTTTAAAAAGGAGAAATCATATGGTCGACCCTAATATTCGTGATGAGGATGAACAATATCCTGGTCAAGACTCAATTGAGAACCAACAAATTCCCGGTTATGGAGATGGTGGCCAGCAAGAACCCAACCTCAATGAAGACGATGGAGAAGATCAACTTGATATCGAACACGAAGACGACGGTGTAAATCCGCAATAAGGTGGAATGTAATACTTTCTTTTTCTGTATTTTGAATTGCACGATATTGCCGATTTACACAGACAACTATCAAACCGGAAATTCTTGTATCTCATATTATCAAAAAGGTGGGATAAAAGTCCCACCTTTTTGATTATGGCTTATGCTGTCCTATCAACCGTTTACGACAACGCCGCCATTTGGATGTAGAACTTGACCTGTCATATAGCTTGAATCCTCGCAGGCCAAAAACAGAAAACTTGTCGCAACCTCCCATGGCTGTCCGGGACGACCAAGTGGCGTATCTTTGCCAAAATTTTTCAGCTTTTCTTCAGTGGCACCGCCCATAGGGTTTAAGGGTGTCCAGATCGGGCCTGGTGCAACAGCATTCACGCGTATTCCCTTTTCCGCAAGATTGCCTGATAGGCTGCGGGTAAAGGCCGTAATCGCACCCTTGGTACTCGCGTAATCCACCAGTTCCTCGGATCCTTTATAACCGACTACGCTCGTACAATTGACGATAGCGGAACCCTTACTCAAATGACTCAGGGCTGCCTGCGTCAGCCAAAACATACCGAAAATATTGGTTTGAAAGGTTCGGCGAAGCTGTTCCTCGTCAATATCCCGGATGTCTTTTGCGGGATGCTGTTCGCCCGCATTATTGATCAGGATATCAAGATGGCCCCATTGATCGATAACCTGCCGGATACATTCGCCGCAAAATTTGGGGTCGCCAATTTCGCCTGCAATGGCGATTGCCTCGCATCCTTCGGCTTCAACAATCTTGCAGGTATCTTCGGCGTCTTTATGCTCGTCATAATAGGTAATGGCAACATTTGCACCCTCACGAGCGAACAGAGCGGCAACCGCACGACCTATTCCACTATCACCACCAGTAATCAACGCCACTTTGCCCTGCAGACGCCCCGAACCAGGATAACGTGGGCGCCAATCGGGCTTAGGTTCAAGTGCATGCTCATTGCCGGGGAGTGGTTTGTCTTTAAGGACCGGCTCAATGTTTTTCATGAATTCACCACTCTATTCCGGTTTAGGATCATGCATTCGAAGGAGGATGGTCGGGGGAAGAAGCGACGGATGCTGTTTTAGGTCCATGGGACAACCCGTTGTTAGCCGCTTTTGCCATATCGGGATCGTCATATTCATCATATTCGCTATCGCGCGATTGCAGATAGCTATCCCAACGATCGTGCAAACGACCGTTCACCTTTTCAGCATAAGGCATCCAGCGATTACGCGTCGCCAAAAGACCAAAGCCAATCGCCACACCAACCCCGATCAAAGATGCAACACCGGCTGCCCAATCAGGTAACTCGTCGCGGCGACGGCGTTTGTTTGATGCCTGACGACGAGTAAAATTCCCGGAAGCTTTCGCGCTACGCTTGGTCGATGAAGCACGATTTGGGGCTTTGGATTTCGTGCCAGCCGACTTATCTGAGCTTTTGTTTGCGTTTGTGGTCGTCATTATATCCTCAATTCAACCTGCAAGAGAGATCCTAAGGTGAATCAAAATAACGCGATCTTCTCCCAATTGTTCCGCATCTGTAAGGCTATCGGTTTTGCTGCCATTAAGCCAAGAGGCTCCTCGGTTTTCAAAAATATAGGAATTGTGGATCAAGGAGTGAAATCGATGAAGGATCAAAAGACCAAGTTTGGCCTTGCCCCTATTGCCGATGCCAATGCCCATATTCTTATCCTGGGTTCACTTCCCGGTGAAAGATCCTTGGCCGACCAGCGTTATTATGCCCATCCGCAAAACCAGTTCTGGCGCTTAATCGGTTTTACGATCGGAGCCGATCTAACGGCTCTCGATTATACCGATAGAATAGATATCCTACAGGCTAAGGGAATTGCATTATGGGATATGGTCGCTGTCGGCAAAAGACCGGGTAGCTTGGATCAGGATCTAAAAGTCGAAAAGCTGCACGATGTCGCAGCATTGGTTGCAACGCTTCCACAGCTCAGGCTGGTTGCATTCAACGGTACGAAAGCAGCGGTGCTAGGACGAAAAATCCGCGACATCAATCAAGTCCAGCGGATCACGCTTCCATCGAGCAGTCCTGCAAACACCGCATCTTTCGATCAGAAATTGCTGCAATGGCAATATTTGCAGAATTACATATGCGTTAGACGCGTTCAGGGATAAGCGAAAACCGACGTTAAGCTGCCATATAGGGTAGCATTAGAACACTCCCTGCATTAGCCAAATAGCCTCTTCGGGAACTTCGACTCCCGTTTGCGGTTATCTAGTCTCTCAACTGGGAGACTAGACATGAACATCATATTGATCTTAATAGTTGGCGGCATCCTCGGATGGCTTGCCAGCCTAATCATGCGGACTGACGCACAACAGGGCATTTTCCTGAACATCGTTGTAGGGATTGTTGGCGCAGTACTTGCCGGGTTTCTTGTTACCCCGTTGATCGGTGGCGCACCCATTACCAGTGGCGCTTTCGATATTCGGTCGCTTCTGGCGTCGCTAGTCGGTGCGATTATCTTGCTCGCCATTGTAAATATGGTGCGTCGCGGTCGCCCGCGTTAATTTTTGGAGAAAATAACCATGAAAACATTTTCAAAGTTCGTACTTCTTGGTGCCGGTGCGCTTTCTCTCGCGGCTTGTAATAACGCCGCCGATGACGCTACTGAAAACCAAGCCGATACGATGGAAAACCAAGCTGATACAGTACGCGATCAGGCCGATGAACAAGCGGACGCAATGGAAAATCGCGCTGATGGCATGGATACCCAAACCGACGGCGTAGACTCCAATGCCGAACAATCGATGGAAGACAAGGCTCAAAATGTTCGGGATCAAGCCGAGCAGAAGGCTGATAATATGGAAGACAAGGCTGATGCTGTGAGAGACAGCGAAGCTACCGGTACAACGACCACAACAAAAAACTAAAAAATCGTTGATGTCGGATATCGACTTATAATGTCCCGAATGGGTGCGAATAAAATTCTTGATAAGGGCCGCTCGAACAGCGGCCCTTTGCTTAACTTCGCCAATATTGAAGACCTGACTATCGAAAGACGGAAATTCCGAAAGAAATGGGTTTATACGGATCAGGGTAATCGCGTTTCCGATGCCGATGAGATTGCACGTTTGAACAAACTCGCCTTGCCCCCCGCCTATCGCGATGCACGGTTCAATCCCGATCCTAACGGCCATTTACAGGCCTTTGGCATCGATGCGCGAGGGCGACGCCAGTATCGCTATCATCCTGACTTCCGTGAATCGAAAGAGGCCGAAAAATTCGGTCTTTGTATAGAATTTGGCCTTGCACTGCCCAAATTGCGCAAACGGCTGGACGAGCAGCTCTTGGCACCACCCACAAGCCGCGACGCGGTAATCGCAGCAATGGTCCATATTTTGGATCGTGCGTTTCTGCGGATCGGCAATGAAGCCTATTGTCGTATGAACAAAAGTTTCGGCTTGACCACGCTACGCAATCGTCATGCGAAATGGCGTGGATCGACACTCGAACTAAGTTATCGCGGAAAGAGTGGCATCGATCGCACCGTTCGATTGAACGATCGCGCCCTTACACGCATCGTCCGTCGTTGCCAGGATCTTCCGGGCCAGAAGCTTTTCCAATATCAGAATGGCGACGGCGAGGTACGTAGCATTGCATCAAGCGACATAAATCATTTTTTGCGCGAGATCATGGGCGATGATTTCTCCGCCAAACATTTTCGAACCTGGCATGCAAGCGTGATTGCATTCGAGGCTCTTCGATCTGGAAGAAGTCAGAAAGAAGCGTTGGAAGAGGTATCGGCGGCGCTAGGCAATACTCCCGCGATCGCGCGCAAATCCTATATTCATCCCATGTTGTTCGAAGTCGATCCCGATATTTGGGAATCCATTCGGTTACCGCGTGAGACCAAATGGCTTTCAAAGGAAGAACGGGGTTTTATCGGTTTACTGGAAAGTCAAAAAGCATGAACCAGACGATCATAACCGTTATCGGAAGCATGGCGGCAATCCTATCGGTCATCAGTTTCACACCACAGGCTTGGCGCATCATTCGCACCCGTGAAACAAAGGGATTGTCTATCCCTACCTATGCGATCACCGCATTGGGTTTTTCCCTATGGTCGACCTACGGCATATTGAAAGGCGATTGGCCGATCATCGTACCCAATCTGCTCTGTCTGATACTGGTGCTATTCATCCTTATGATGCTGATCCTGCCACCCAAAAAACGCGATGAAATAGCCGATACTCTCGATCCGGCAGCCGACTGAGCAGCACGAGATCAGTCTTTGCGAAAGCGTAATGTAAGTATCGTACCCGAAGGCGGACTGCTGATGTCTATCGTACCGTCGACCTGATCGGCGAAGGCCTTGATAAACTCGATACCCATCTGCCCTTTGATCTTTTCCTGTACGAAACCACGCCCATTATCGCTTACGCGCATTTCTGCACTATCCTCATCCTCTAGGATGCTAAAAGTCACATTGATACTACCCAATCCGCCCGGATCGAAGGCATGCTGGAAGGCATTGGTAACTGCTTCAACGGTAAAAAGGGTTACAGGTAGGGCTTTATCCGCAAACAGTAACGCTGCATCGGATTGGCAATCCAAAGAAATGCCCTGATGATCGCGATAGGCGCTACGCAGCTGACCACAAAGCCCGTTAAGCAGACTTTGCATATCCACATAGCCATGCTCATTGCCATTGTCGTTCTCATAGAGCAGTCGGTGAATAAGCCCTAGCGCCGCAATACGGGATTTGGCTTGCGACAAGGCAATTCGAGCGGCCGGATCGGTAATGCGATCCGCCTGAAGCGTTAGCAGGCTGTTCACGATTTGAAGATTGTTCTTGACCCTGTGATTTACCTCTTTGGTCAATGCGGTTTTGGCAGCAAGGGCATCGCGCAATTCCTGTTCCTGCACATCGATGTTGCGCGCCATATTATGCAGGTCAGTCGCAAATTGAGCAAGCTCCGCCGGGGCATCCTTATAATCGTCCAGCTCCGAACGAAAATCGCCATTTGCAAAACGTGCAGTCAATCGGCGCAGCCTGTGCAGCCAATGCAAAATGAGTTTCTGCGTAGCGAACCATACCGCAATCGATGTGAGAAGCAGCGCGAATAGCGGCAATAACAGGCTGGGCCACATGCGCACCAGCGCCGAACGCATCGTCAACTCTGCCGGTTCGGCATAAGCAAGGTACAGATTTTTGCGAAACAGCGGTACCGAAACATATGTCCAACGGCTACCATCGTCCGCAGTCATCGAAGAGGGACGCGGTTGTGCATCGCCAACCTTGATAGGACGGGTAAGTTCTATTCCATCCATAGCTATCAGCATCTTGCCTGAGGGATCCGTTACGAACGCCAGCCCGCTTTCCGATTTTAAATTTCTATGGCCCAGTAAGGCTTTAAGGGTATCGATGCTTATCGAAGCGGTAATGATGCCATCGAATGTACCACGATCCGAAAAGAGAGGGTGCGCCATCACCATCACGGGTTGATCAGATATCATTCCCATTTCCGGGCGGGAGAGATAAGGCTGCGTATGCCTTTGTCTGATCTTCCACCAATCCGTTCCGGATACATCCATATTCTCGTTGAAAGGCAAAACCGAGCAACGCACCTTGCCGTTTGCATCGGTTCGAACGAAATTCACAAGGCCATCGGCGCTGCGCATCGCGTCTGCCAAGATCATATTGCAGCGAGAGCCGATGTTTTTGATATCGGGCTGTTTGGCGAGCATCATCAAGGCGTGCTCGGCGATGATGAAAGGATCTCGCTCACGTTCCGCTATTGCCCAAGCGTTGGCCGTCAATCGAGAGGCAACAAGAGCTCGGGCATCGTCAAGAGCCAGATAGGCCTGCCAGCCTGCAATGGCTACCAGCGGAATTACCGCCGCAAAGATCACCTGCAGCAGTTTCGTACGGATAGTACCGCTTGCCATCAACTCCCCCTCAAGAAAGTATAAACCAGTACAACCACCGAAACCTTTGAAATTCTTGTCCTAATCGGACTCATCGCCCTCTACAAGCCGCATCAATGCAGTACGGCCACGGGCCAATCTGCTTTTAACCGTCCCCAAACTGCAACCGGCAACGACCGATGCTTCCTCGTAACTCATGCCTGCCCCTGCAACCAGTAATAACATTTCTCTCTGTTGGGCCGGCAAACGTTCAAGCGCGCTATCAAGATCCTTGACGTGTAAACTCATCTCCTGATTGGGGGCCTGTACCAATATACGTTCTGCCGCTTCGGGATCCCATGCACTCATACGCGCGCTTTTGCGCTTGCTTGTATAGAATTGATTACGCACGATCATAAACATCCAGGCACGAAAATTTGTGCCTGGTGTAAAACTGTCGCGTGCAGCCCAGGCACGCATCATAGCTTCCTGAGCCAGATCGTCCGCCTGCTCACGATCACGACAAAGACCGCGTGCGAAGGCGCGTAGAGAAGGGATCAAAGCTACCATCTGGGCTTTGAAATCATCTCTTGCGCTGTCATCCCTTTGATGTTCGTGACCGTCCATTTATTTCCGGTCCACTTTCTCGTCTGAGCCGTCCAGACGATCTAGCAGGTTCATGAAATCGTCGGGGATCTCCTCTCCCGCAACATCATCATAAAGTTGCCGCAACGCCGCCTCTACAGGATCGAAGGCCGATTTGGTCCGCATTTTCTTCGACTTATCGTTGCCGTCAGATTTGGCCGTCATATTCCATACCCTTTAGCTCCCGTTTCAACCATATATGGCCGATAACAGCATAGATCAGGGCTGGTCGACGGCCCCCTTTCTGCTTCGAAGATTTCAAAATACCAGTTCCACTTCGGTGATAAATCAATGGGCTATGAAAAAGTTCCCTAAGATGGAACAAAAATTCTGCAGCGGGGTTATAGGGAAGCCATTGAGAGGGATATTCATGTCATTACGAAATGCCGTACAAACCGAACTGCCATTTTTGCGTCGCTATGCACGAACGCTGACCGGGTCACAATCCATCGGTGATTCCGCTGTTCGCGAGATGCTTGAAGCCTTGATCGAGGCACCCAATGAATTTAGCTCTGACTCAGTTCCCAAAGTCGAGCTTTTTCGTATTTTTCACAAATTATGGGGCACCTCGGCTTTATCGTCTCTGCAACTTTCAAGTGGAATAGTCGGGGCATTGCCAATCGAAGCACGGCAGGCCTTATTGCTTACCACGATCGAAGGATTTTCTTCTCAGGAAGCGTCTTCCATTCTCAACTTGGCGCTTGATAAGGTTACCAAGAATATTGACGAGGCGAGAAAGGCAATTGATCAGCAATTGGCGGCTCGGGTCATGATTATCGAGGATGAACCGATCATTGCACTGCATCTTAAACGTATTGTTGAGTCACTCGATCATGAAGTCACCGGTATCGTTCGCACGCGAAGCGAAGCGGTGCGCCACGCAACCGATCAAATGCCCGAGCTGATTCTTGCCGACATAAGTCTGGCGGATGGTTCAAGTGGTATCGATGCCATACGGGATATCTTGGCCGATCAGTCCGTCCCTGTAATTTTTATTACGGCATTCCCCGAAAGGTTGCTTACGGGAGAACGCCCCGAACCAACTTACCTGATCACCAAACCGTTCGAACCCGAAACTGTAGCAGCGACTATCTGGCAGGCTCTTTTGGTGCATCGTGAAGCAATTTCGCAAGAGGCGAAAGCGGCGTAAATTCCAATCCTTCCATAAGGAAATAGACTTCAATGCATGCAGCGGGGGGGCGCTTTATCGGGGCGTACCAAGCTATGTAAACAGTCAAGTGGTTGCAGATGAGCCATGATCTGCAGGCACATATTTAAGGCCGTCCATTTGATTATGGCCTGCCTTTATCGTACCATAGCATTGCTCAATGAAAGCACGGGCTTCTCTGGAAACATCGGTTCGCGCCAGAACGATCTCGAATTGCCGTTTAATATGATCCTCGCCGCGCTCGACTTCGGCAATGATCGCATGGTCGTTTTTGCTACTTATTGCATCACGAAGGTCAAGAAATAATCTATGCGCCCCTGCAGTCAGCGATCCGCTGTCAACCGGATCGCCTCCATGCGCGTATACAAATTGCTGCATTTGATCGACCATATAGCCGCGTTCGCTGGCGCGGCTGTTAAAGACATCATGAAAATTCTGACTATCGATTTCCTTGGCCGCTTTACGATAACCATCCGCGCTGTCTATAGTAACCTTGATAAGTGAATTAACAGCTTCGTTATCATTAAATGAGTATATCATAGATGATACTCCGGAAATTTCATCCTAATCAACGCAAAGAAAAAGCAATTGTTTCACAAATACAGAGCTTACCTTCTAAGCGATTGAATTATATTTTCTATTGGGAAAAATCCGAAGCAGACCGAACTGTCAGCGACGCCATAAGGCATAAAGAGATCTCGACCGACGATTATCGCTCCACAAGTATAGACGACATTGGGCACATAGCCTTCACGATCTTCATCAATCGCTGACAATATAGGCTTGGCGGTGCGTCCCAATACCTTGCTGGGATCGTCTTTATCCAGCAACAACGCGCCGATTGCATATTTGCGCATTGCACCGACCCCGTGGGTCAACACAAGCCAACCTTCGTCGATTTCGATAGGCGGGCCGCAATTTCCTATTTGGATAAACTCCCACGGGAAACGCGGTTCCAACAACAATTCACCGCCTTCCCAATGATCGAGACGATCGGATTGAAGCAGATAGAGATTTTGCCCATCCTGACGACCAAGCATCATGTATTTTCCACCGATCTTGCGGGGAAACAAAGCCATACCCTTATTTCGTGCGGCATCGCCGGAAATTGGTTTTAAAATGAAACGGTCAAAATCGGACGTGCATAATAATTCGGAACCAATCGATCGCCCACTATAAGCGGTGTAAGTTCCGATAAATTCCCGGCTTCCATCATCATGAGCGAATTCGACAAGCCGCAAATCCTCAAGCCCATTGCGTTGCGCCTCGGTAATGGGGAAAATAACCGTTCCGGAAATAGTGCTTTCCGGATGCCGCTGAACGACGGACTCACCATGATCCGACGACGACTGTTCCCTAAGCAACGCGGCGGTAGCAAATGGCGGCTCGGGATGCAATTGCAGATTTCGGCCGTCCGAGATGATCCCCTCGCGAAAGGCAATGGTGGAGATATGGCCTTCACCGACCGCACGCAGAGCTATAACTATCCTTATACTGCCTTCTTTCAACCCCGATTGATCGGGATGCCGAACGACGCTGGGGTTCATCAAGGCGGCAGCGGCATAGCTGTATTCATGGCAGAAATAGGCCCCGATCAGTTTGCGCATCTCGGGACGGAGATTCTCGTCATCAAGACCAAGCTTGGGGCTTATTTCGGCAAAACGGCGTTCGAATACATCTTCGATCTGCCAATGCCGATCGGCAAAGTCGCCAAGAACAACACCCAGTTCCCCGCGCACGGTTCGGGGGTCTAGCTCGGTTATCGCCTTGGCAAGTTTCTGTACACGATTAAGATCCGGACCTGATGCCTGCCATGCCAGATGGAAAGGGCGTACGACTACACGGCCGGGATCGGCATTGAGCCTTAACGGATGCGTCCACCCCGTCTGCACAATCTATACCGACATCGGCTGATACAGATTGACGGGTTCATCCTGCCATTGCCCTGCCTCACGTTCAAGCATTTGCATGCTTAACTGCCCTAAATGAAGCGAAAGTACCGATTCCGCACCTCTGTTCAAATTGACGCCATGCGGTGTAACACCGTCACAGCAATCCCCGGTTGCGGTTTCTACCAATGACATTCCACGGTCGTTACGTCCAAAAAACCATGCATAGGCACTTCTTGCCGCTTCAAGCCAGCGATCGTCGGGTTCGTACCGATAGGCGGCAAGGGCGGCATCGATCATCGCCCAAGCATCGACCGGTTGTTGATCAAATGGATCGCCCGGAACGAGGGTCTGGCCGAAGGCGTTCGAACCGATAGGACGAAAATGGCCGGCAGGTTCCGTCTGCAAATGCGTAATCCATTCCAGCGCTTCAAGCGCGTACATGGCAGCCACATCGTCACGCATATGGTTTGCAGCACATAACAATGCTTCGGGAAGACGGCAATTGTCATAGGCGAGATAAGGTTCGAACCATCGCCATCCGGCTTTTGAATGCTGCAGATAGCATGCTTTCAGCAATTGATGACCATATTCGATGACAGATATGGCCTTAATATTATCGGGTTTGGCTTTTAACGCGAGATCCGCTCCCAGAACGGCAAAGGCGACCGCACGAGGTGACTGAAAGTTGATAGCTATAAGAGCCGCGCTGTTCCATAAGTTGCATGCCCATTGTCTCAGGCTTTCATCGCGGGCATGCGCTATTGTCGAACCGATCGCCCATAGCGTGCGCCCATTGCTATCGATTGATCCCTCACTTTCAAGCCACTGACGATCATAACTCATAAAATTACGAAACATACCCGTATCCGGGTTCCAGCTGTGCTGGACAAAGCTTGCAAAAACGGATGCCAGTTCGGCGAAGCGCCCCTTGCTATGATGTGCAAGCATCAATGCACGGGCGTTATCGTCCACACAGTAACCATGATGGCGGTCTGGAACCGACAGGATCGAATGTTGGATCATTCCGCAACTGTCGCTCAATCTGAACAATGCGGTTTCCGGTAGAACCGTCACTATTTTTGTACGGTCCGCATTTGTCCGCAATTCCTTGCAGACATCCAGGGATTTTTGCGCAAATATCGGCCAGATATCGGATCGACCGATCTCATATGCTCGCTTTTGCATGGCTTGACGCAGGATCGGGTCCGCCAAGATCTGGTTGACGGCATTACCCAAGGCTTGAGGATTTGCAAAGGGCACAAGCACACCTACGCCATCGCCTAGCAATTCCGCGGCATGTTTATACGGTGTCGAAACGATGGTTTTGCCCAGAGCCAACGCATAAGCAAGCGTACCCGATGTCGATTGTGCGGCAGCGATATAAGGCGTGAGATAAATATCCGCAGCCTCGATCATATCGAGCAACTCATCGTTTTCAAGATACCGGTTAACCCAGATGATATTATCGGCGACGCCCAGCTCGCGCGCTTGCGCTTCCAGCCTGCGCCTGTATGTTTCACCTTCACTTTCGATCAATTTCGGATGCGTTGCACCGACGACACAATATATTGCGTCAGGATTGTGTTCCAGAATTTGCGGCATTGCCTGAATTACGGTTTCAATGCCCTTCCCAGGACCGATAAGACCAAATGTCATCAACAGGGATTTGCCAGCAAAACCGAAACGTTCTTTCATGATTTCCGAACGGCCAAATGGGCGATCGGGTACACCATGCGGAATGATCGTTATACGCTCGGCATCGGCATTGTAGACTTTCTGCAAAATTGCCTTGCTGTCATCCGACATAACGACAAGACGGGATGCGCGTCCAACGAACCAATCCATAACCCGCCGCTGCGCCTCGTTCGGATTTTCCAAAACAGTGTGCAAACTAACGGCAAGCGGTGCTGCAACCTGGCGAAGCAGATCGATGATCCATTCGCCGGCATCACCGCCAAAAAGGCCGAACTCATGCTGCAGCCATATAACTTCCGCACCGCTGCGATCCAGCTCGATCCCAGCTTGTCGGTAGCTGTCGCGATCATGATCAAGAATGATTGTCTTAACCGATGTAGGACATTCCTCTTTCTCGCTAGACACCATAGCGTAGATATCGATTTCAATGTTTGGCGCAACAGACCGAATTGACGATACCATGTCATGGGTGAATGTTGCGATGCCACATTTTGTCGGTGGGAAATTACCAACAACAGCCAATTTACGAATATTGGCGGGCTGTGTCGATTTCGGCGCAGACTGTTTGGGGAAAAAAAGCACATCGTCCGACCGGGTTTGAATATCACTAAACATCAATCATTACCCAATCTGATAGCCATTTCGGTTAGGCAAGCTCTTAGCCGCTCCAATTCATCAACTAGTTCTGCTTCAAGATCACTGCATCCAGAGTCACAGGGGTTCACAGCTTTTCGCGCCTCAAGCCGATTGCTCAGGTTCAAATCCCATTTACGCAGCAAATCATATTTTTCACGATCACTCATCAAAGAATCGGCGATCAGCATCTCAGGTGACTTGAAATGCTCTTTTGGGTCAAAAACACCATTATCAATATTGCCGGATGCCGAAAAAGGGTGGCGCGGCGATAATAATTCCAACTTTTGCATGCCCGGTAAACGTGCTGCATGTGCGAATGTTCCGA
>JBOFLS010000009.1:0-18282 GCA_051657985.1 Sphingorhabdus sp.
TTGCCCGTCAATTGCCCGGCTCAAACCCGCGTGCGCTTACACAAAGTCTGAAATCGCTTGTTGAAAACCGGCTGGTGGAGCGAACGATCATTGCCGACTATCCGCCAGTTGCCGAATACCGGCTTTCAGCCAGCGGCAATGCCATCGCCACAGCGCTGAAATCCCAATTTTCTTGATTGAAATGGTGGGCGATACAAGGATTGAACTTGTGACCCCACCCGTGTGAAGGGTGTGCTCTACCGCTGAGCTAATCGCCCGCCGTCCATTTCAGGTGCGCGCCATTGCCAGAGCTTTATCGCCTGCGCAACCCCGTTTCCGGCCTTCTTTCAGGAAACGATTTTTATATGCGGCGTTTCAGGATCCGATTTCGCATCGAACCGGCGTCCCAATCCGACAAATATGGTATCAATGATCCGGCCGAGCTTTGCTTCGGTCAGCTTATGATCGAGATAGAGCAGCGCTTCAGGATTGCAGTAAACCTGAACCATCTGATTGATCAAGGACACCGCTTCATCAATCGAAAGATCAGGCAGATATCCCTCATCCATTGCTTCGGCGACAATCAGGGATAAATAATGGTCGCCAAGATCGACATAACCGCGAACCACTTCGAAGTGCTGATCGCCCAATTCAAGGTAGCTTTTGAAAAGGTCGGGATCGTCATGATACTGATCGCGCATTTGCATGAAACGGCGGGCAAAGAAGGCGTACATCTTATCGCGCACATTCATCTCAGCATCGACAACTTCCTCCATAACCGCAATCTTCGGCGCAAACCAGCGTCCGGCAACCGCTTCCATCAACGCTTCCTTGTTTTCGAAAAAACGGTAAAGATTAGAAGGCGACATGCCTGCAAGTGCGGCTAATTCAGTTATGGACAGATCGACACCGCCCCTCTTGCGAATGGTTTCTTCTACAAGGTTAAGCAGTTCATGCCGTCCGGCTTCAATATCGGTCTGCGGGCGAGCCATGGAAATCCCCTTCCCTGTGTTGCTCGGTTAACACGCTTTTCTGATATATGAACAAAAGCTTCAGCTTTCAATATTATCGAAAGGAAGCTTGGGTTGAATTGCGACGAACGGTTTATCGAAATTATCGCCAGCATCGGTTTCGTCCAATCGGTCGATCCCACTCAAGGTCAATCCTAATAAGCGAACCCCCGTTTCAATTGGAAGCAGTTGTTCAAGCAGGCTATGCCCAATAGAGGAAAACTCCGTCTTATCCTTGATGTTTCGCCCAAGGCTTCTGCTGCGGGTTAGCGTGCGAAAATCGGAATAGCGCAACTTCAACACGACTGTACGCCCCCGTGCATCGTTATTTTCTATCCGTCGCCATACCGTATCGACAATCTCGTCGAGGGCGGATTTCAATTCTTCGTCGCTACGCTTATCGTTAAAGTATGTGGATTCGGCACCAACCGATTTCCGTTCCCTTGATGGATTGACCAGGCGTTCATCGATCCCGCGCGCGGCTTTATAGAGATAACTGCCCCAACTGCCAAAATTCCGCAGCAGCCATTCCTCGCTCATCGCAGCCAGATCGGCACCGCTGTAAATACCAAGACGCCCCATCTTTTCGGCGGTCCGTGGACCAATCCCGTGAAAGCGCCGTACCGGCAATGCCGCAACAAAGGCGGCTCCCTGTTCGGGCAGGATGACACATAGTCCGTCAGGCTTGTGCTGATCGCTTGCAAGCTTGGCTATGAACTTGTTGTAGCTTACTCCAGCACTCGCCGTCAGCCCGGTTTCCGCTTTGATGTCTGCGCGGATCGCCTTGGCAATCTTGATTGCGGAACCAATCCCCTGCTTATCCTCCGTCACATCGAGATAAGCCTCATCAAGCGACAAAGGCTCTATCAAATCGGTATAACGGCCAAAAATCTCTCGGATCTGATGGGAGACGTTCCTGTATATTTCGAACCGGGGCTTGACGAAGATCAGATCGGGACAGCGGCGCAGGGCGCTGATCGAGGGCATTGCGGACTTCACCCCATATGCGCGTGCCTCATAACTTGCAGCCGCCACGACACCCCGTTTCGAAGAACCGCCGACTGCAACCGGCTTGCCGCGCAAGTCGGGATTATCGCGCTGTTCGACCGACGCGAAAAAGGCATCCATATCGATATGGATAATCTTGCGCAGCGTAAGGGTTTTGGGTTCCGTCATTGCCTTTTTGCAGCCCTGCGGCACAATGCGCGGCCTGCCGCGTTTGCCTGTAACATTCCCATACATTCTTGATAAAGGGCTAATCGGGCTGGTAATGATACCTTCTCGACCGCATAAGGCCGAAATGCACTCTCCCCTTAAACAACAAAAACTTGGCGATCGGGAATTAACCGTCATGATGGCGGCAATCATGGCGTTGAATGCGCTTGCTATCGACGCAATGCTTCCTGCCTTTCCACGGATCGCCGACGGATTGGGGCTGATCGATCCCAACCGTGTGCAATTCGTTATCACGGTCTATCTGCTCGGAACAGGTGCAGGTTCGCTTATTCATGGGCCGCTTTCAGACCGTTATGGGCGCCGGCCCATTCTGCTTGGCGGCATAGTGGGTTATATTCTTTGCGCATTCGCCTGCAGTTTTGCGACCAGTTTCGACATGTTGATTGCAATGCGCTTTGCCCAAGGTCTGTGCGGCGCTGCTTTGGGCGTACTCGTAACATCGATCATCCGCGACCAGTTTGAAGGTGATGCGATGGCACGGCGGATGTCGACGGTCTTTCTGATTTTCATGGCGGTACCGATTATTGCGCCTTTGGTGGGATCGGGCGTGCTGCTCTTTGCAGGATGGCGCACGATCTTTGATCTGATCGGCTTTCTGGGTATCGCCATGCTGATCTGGGTAACAATGCGGCTGCCGGAAACATTGCATCCCGAAAATGCCATTCCCATCGAACCTCGCGCGCTTGGCAGGGCGTGGAAAAGCGTTCTTCTTCATCGCAATGCCAATTGCTATCTTTTAGCCGGCGGCATCGCGCATGGGGCGCTGTTCGGCTATCTCAACAGCTCACAACAGATTTTCTCTCAGACCTTCAAGGCAGCTGATTTCTTTCCGATCGGCTTTGCGATAGTCGCCGGAGGAATAGCGTGTGCCAATTTCACCAATGCGCGGATTGTCGAACGTTTTGGCGCACGACGGGTTTCGCAAAGCGCGCTGTTCGCTTTCATTCTGTTGGGGCTGGCGCAGCTGTTTGCCGCCTGGCTGGTGCCGGCTTCGCTGCCGTTGTTTCTGGTGCTGATCACGCTCAATATGGCGATGATCGGTTTTGTCGGATCGAATTTCTCTTCCATCGCGATGCAGCCTTTCGGTGCAATTGCCGGTTCCGCATCCTCGTTTCAGAATTTTACGCGTACGATATTGTCGGCAGGCATCGGTGCCTGGATCGGTCAACAATTCTCGGGAAGCGTGGTGCCGATGGCAGCGGGTTTCCTGATTTGCGGCGCTGTCGCGCTGATATTGGTGCTGATCGGCGAACGCGGCAAGCTGTTTACACGCCCGGGCCTCACGAAACATCTGCCTCTGTAAAAAAGGGGGAGGCTACAAACCTCCCCTCTTTAGTAATTCATGATTTTCAGTTTATCGGCGGCACCGAGGTCGGTGGGGCATCAGGATCAAGCTCATGCACCTCGATCAGGCCACGTCCAACATGGCTGCGACCGCGGCTGTATAAGAAATACACGACCAATCCGATCAGCGTCCATCCTAAGAACATTAATTCGGTATAACCTGAAAGCTGGAAGAACAGGAACACGCAGCCAGCCGCTGCTAGCGGGCAAATCAGCCAAACCATGGGTGTCCGGAAAGGTCTGTGGCGTGTCGGATCCGTACGACGCAAGATCAGCACGCCCATGGCAACCGTAAAGAAAGCGAACAAGGTTCCCGAATTCGAAATATCGGCCAGCTTGCCGACTGGAAACAGCGCAGCAAACAATGCCACAAAGACCCCCGTGCACAATGTCACGACATGCGGTGTTCCATATTTTGGATGCAGCTTCGAAAATACGTCCGGCAAGAGACCGTCACGCGCCATGACGAAAAAGATGCGGGTTTGCCCGAACATCATCATCAAGATAACCGAAGGCAGTGCAATACCTGCAGCAATGGCCACTAGATCGCCCGCCCAGCCCTGGCCGATTTCCCGCAATACGAAAGCCAGTGCGTCATCCGACTGCGCAAGCGATCCGCCCGGTTGGGCACCGATCGTTCCAATCGCACCGGCCGCCACGAGCAGGTAGATTACAGTGCATATACCAAGCGAACCAATAAGCCCGATTGGAATATTGCGTTGCGGATTGATCGTTTCCTCGGCCGCTGTGGAAACCGCGTCAAAGCCAACATAGGCGAAGAAAATCGATGCAGCCGCCGCGGCAACACCGACTGTAACCATATTATTGGTGATCGGATCGATGACTTCTTTCGCAAAGAAACCGTTCGGGCTAAAAGGTTCGAAATTGGCCGCATCGATTGCAGGCAATGCCAAGACGAGGAAAAGCATTAATGCCGAAACCTTGATCGCCACCAATATGGCATTGAAACGCGCGCTCTCCTTGGTGCCAACAATCAGCAAGGCCATACAGACCAACCCGATCAGCATCGCAGGTATATTAATCAGTCCAGGATTGTCGTCGAAGGGACCTTTGACAAAAGTGGCCGGTATGGAAATATTGAATATCTCCTCGGCAAGTTTAACCATATACCCCGACCAGCCGACGGAAACGGCCGATGCGGCGATTGCATATTCGAGAACCAGCGCCCAGCCAACGATCCAGGCGATAATCTCACCAAATGTCGCATAGCTATAGGTATAAGCCGATCCGGAAACCGGTACCATGGACGCAAGCTCTGAGTAACATAGTGCTGCAAGCCCGCACACAACGGCCGCGATTACGAAACTGACCATCATTGCCGGACCGGCCTTGTTTGCTGCTTCCGCTGTTAAAACAAAGATACCGGTGCCAATAATTGCTCCGATACCCAGCATAGTCAGTTGCAAGGCCCCCAGCGTGCGCGTCAGCGATTTTTTTTCAGCTGTCGCCAAAATCGCATCAAGCGGCTTCACGCGCCCGAATATCATAAGATTCTCCCCAAAACACTTGGCTGACGCAGACCCTAGCTGTTCAGCCCGTTAGCGCAACAAAATTTCACCGTGCGAGTAATGGCCCCAGCGTTTTTCCACCGAAAAGATGAACGTGAAGGTGAGGAACCTCCTGATGCGCATCGATTCCGGTATTCGCGAGCAGTCGATACCCCGGTGCAACCAGCCCTTGCTTGCGCGCTACATGGCCTATAGCGCGAACGAAACCGACCAGCTCTGCATCAGTCGCTCGCGCACTGAAGTCGTCCCAGCTTACATACGCTCCTTTAGGAATTATCAGTATATGGATAGGCGCCTGCGGGTTGATATCGTGAAAGGCTAAGGCCCATTCATCCTCATACACCGTGCGGTTGGGGATTTCACTGCGCAGGATCTTGGCGAAGATATTCTGGTCGTCATAGGGTTGGGTTGCATCAACGGGCATCCATCATCCTTTCCGGCTTTTCTTTTCAGTTACCCCAGAGACCCCCTCACGCCGTTCAAGCTCGGCGAAAACATCGTCGAGGCTCAAGCCAGCGTCTGCAAGCAAGATTGCCAAGTGAAACAGCAAATCGGCTGCCTCACCGGTTAGCTTGTCCGCAGTTTCCGAAAGCGCAGCAATGATCGTCTCGGTCGCTTCCTCTCCGACCTTTTGGGCGATCTTCGTACGGCCCTTGGCAAAAAGCGAAGCAACATAACTTGACGCCGGGTCGCCCTCTTTACGATCGCGGATAACCGCTTCCAATCGTTCGATACGCGGATCCATTACCGCCCTCTGCTCTGCAATTTCATTACTATGTTCCGCTCTTTCTCAGGGATCAGTCCTTCAAGTACGCGCCAAAAACCCGTAACCGATTCCTGCCCCGCCGAGGCATAGGCCGCAGACAGATTGGTACGCAAAACCTCAAACAGTTGCGCCTCCATTTCATTTCCAGTCTCAGTCAGACGAAGCAGCTTTTGCCGCCGGTCCGTCTCGCCAATCCGCGTCTCGACCAGGCCTTGCGCGGCCAAATCGTTTAATACCCGTCCCAACGACTGTTTCGTAATCGACAGGATGCGCAACAAGGCACTGACAGATAGATCCGGCTGACGGGCAATAAAATACAGTGCGCGGTGGTGGGCCCGCCCAAACCCATACTCGACAAGCAGTTCGTCTACCGAACGGGTAAGTCTTGTATAACCGAAATAGAGCAATTCGACCCCACGCCTTATCTCATCCTCGCGCAGAAAAAGCGGTGATGCCGCTGGTGAACCAAGATCGCTTATCGAAGAGGATGGGACAGCCATATTGACGTATCTTGACGTGAGCCCTTTCAAAGTGCAAGCCTTTCCTTTGTTGCTTTACTGGCAGCATATACTTTCAAAGTGGAACGCTCATGTCTCAGCCTTTGCCTAAACTTGAACGCCTTTTGCACCCCAATCGGGTTGCCGACGAAGTGCGCACCAGGCTGATCGACAATCCGGGTTTCGGCAAGATATTTACCGATCATATGGTGACGATCCGTTATACAACCGGCCAAGGTTGGCATAGCGCAACGCTTGGTCCAAGAACGCTGTTGACACTTGATCCGTCTGCAGCAGTGCTTCATTATGCGCAGGAAATATTTGAAGGCTTAAAGGCTTACAAGCTTGCAGATGGCAGCATGGCGCTGTTCCGCCCCGATGCCAATGCCCGCCGTTTCAATGTCTCGGCGCGTCGGATGGCAATGCCCGAACTGCCTGAGGCGCTTTTTATCGAAGCATGCAAGGCGCTGGTACAAGCGGATAAGGACTGGTTTCCCGACATCGAGGGCGGCTCGCTTTACTTACGTCCCTTCATGATCGCGACCGAGGCTTTCCTAGGCGTGCGTCCTGCAAACGAGTATCTGTTCATGGTGATTGCGGCCTCTACAGGCAATTATTTCAAAAGCGACGCACCCGCGGTTTCATTATGGGTCAGCGAGCATTACAATCGGGCCGGGCCGGGCGGAACAGGTGCGGCGAAATGCGGCGGCAACTATGCCGCCAGCCTCGTACCGATTGCCGAGGCAATGCAAGCAGGGCACGACCAGGTTATCTTTCTTGATGCGAAAGAGCATCGCTGGATTGAGGAACTGGGCGGAATGAACGTGTTTTTCGCCTTTGACGACGGCAGCATACAGACTCCGCCTCTGTCCGATACAATCCTGCACGGCGTCACCCGTGATTGTCTGATTGCTCTTGCCCGTAGCGAAGGACTGACAGTGCGTGAGGAACCTTACGCAATCGATCAATGGAAAGCCGATGCCGAAAGCGGGCGACTGATAGAGTCGTTCGCTTGCGGCACCGCGGCGGTCGTCACCCCGATCGGCAAGGTCAGCGCACCCGGTTTCAGCTTTACGATCGGCAGCGGCGGTCTGGGACAACTTACTCAGAAACTAAAAGCGCGATTGATTGATATCCAGCGTGGAAACGCGTCTGATCCTTATGGTTGGGTTGACCGCATAAATTAGGTGGAAAGCGCGGTTGCCAAGCGATTTTTGCACGCTATAAGGCCGCTCGCCCAAGGCTATAGATGTTTGGGCCGCTGGGGTGTCGCCAAGTGGTAAGGCACCGGTTTTTGGTACCGGCATTCGCAGGTTCGAATCCTGCCACCCCAGCCAAAATGTCGTAGTTTCCCGACAAGTTCCTGATTTCGCTAACGTTGATAACTTGTTAAGCCATGTAAAAGATGGTAACTATTTGCGCGTGCGTATAGCATCAATACCAATTCCGCTTTAACTACCCTGTAAAGCATAAGATTGAATAGGCGGTTCTCTGTCAGAAACAGATGGCCGGGTTAGGGAAAACGGGTGGCCAATATGCGAATTGCGATTGCTGACGATGAGTCCGACGTCGTCGGTTTCTTGAAAAATATCGTCGAGAGCATGGGTCATGTTACCGCGACATTTAACGATGGAGCCGCTCTTTCGCAGTCTCTGATGCGTGAGACTTATGATTTAGTCATAATGGACTGGTCGATGCCTAAAAAGGACGGGCTCGAAACTTTGCAATGGATGCAGAGTGCGTTGCAGGAACGCCCGCCGATCATCATGCTAACGAATCGCACTGCCAAGAAAGACATCAGCGATGCCCTCAACAACGGTGCGGACGATTATATAACCAAGCCTGAGGATCCGGATGTCATCACTGCGCGTATAAACGCGCTCCTTCGCCGCAGTTCAGGCAGCGGCGCATTCGAAACCAAGGCGGTATACGGCAAATATGAGTTTGATCGTATTGGACAGTCGGTGTCTTATGATAGCAATGAAGTTACGCTGACCGCCAAAGAATTTGAGTTGGCCGATATGTTCTTCCGCAACCGCGATCGAACCTTGTCGCGCAACTATATCATGGAAACAATATGGCGCACCAATGCCGCGCTCGCCACGCGCACGCTTGACATGCATATTTCTCGGATCCGCTCCAAACTTGATCTGAAACCCGAAAACGGATTTCGCATTTTCACCGTCTTCGGCTACGGTTATCGCCTGGAGTCACTCGAAAAGAGGTAGGGCAGATGGGATCAAAGGCATTAGCCTTCGGATTGTTTGCGGCAGGTCTTTGTCTCTCGCAGATTGCTGCAGCGCAAGACAATTTCGACTACCGGATGGAACGCGGAGAAACGCTGATTGGTATTGGCCAGAAATATCTGATCCGTCCCTTGGATTATCGTACGATCCAGAAAGCCAATCGTATCGCTGATCCGCGTGCCATTCATGTAGGAACGATCGTACGTATCCCCAGGATGTTGCTGAAATTCAAGCCATCGAACGCTCGGCTTGCGACAGTGCGCGGGCAAGTTACAGTTGCGGAACGGCCGGCGTCCGCAGGACAGATGGTCAACGAAGGTCAGACCATTCGGACCGCAGGTGGATCCTCCGCTTCGATTATATTGGAAGACGGCTCACGCATTTCGCTACCGTCCAACAGCCAGGTAAAAATCATGCGTCTGCGGCGTTATCTGCTGGCCTCCGCGCTCGATTATGATTTCCGGGTTGATAAGGGCGATGCCCGTTCGCGCGTCGTGCCCTTAAAATCAAAGCACGATCGCTATCAGGTGCGCACACCCAAAGCGATTTCCGCGGTCCGTGGTACCGAATTCCAGACACGTTACGATGAAACCGGCAACCGTGATTTTGCCGAGGTCGATGAAGGGGCGCTTGCTGTCGACCTTATGGGCGGTACCGCCATACCCGTTGCATCGGGTACCGGCCTTTCCGTGAAGGCCGATGGGTCGTCTATAAAGGAAGCGATGCTGCCCCCGCCCGATGTGAAAGGGGCAGGCAGGCTTCAGAATGATAGTCTTGTACGCTTTAATTTGCCTGCTTTTGGCAACGACACCAGCGGTTTTCGCATCGGTATCGCTGCAGATGCCGGTTTTCAGGATCAGCTTGTAGATATTGTCGCCAAGGATGGCGATACCGATCTTGGCGCGCTTCCCGATGGCAATTATTTTTTCCGTATCAGGGCTGTCTCGGTCAACGGAATTGAGGGCCTGCCCGCAACCTATGCCTTCAAACGGCGGCTGAACAGTGTCAAGGCCAGTGCCGGTGCCGGTGATGCAGGTTGGGCATTCAAATGGGATGGTGAAGGCCAGGGCCTCATCCGCTATCATTTCCAGCTTTACAAAGGCGGCACCGACAAAGCCGCTATGGTCGACGAACCGGCGCTGGATGCACAGCAGATCATATTGTCCGATCTGAAACCTGATACGTATTTCTGGCGTGTCGGCGCGGTGCAATATACCGATGGTGAGAGCAACATCAATTGGACGCCATTTGAGAAAATTACTGTTAGCGCGGAATGAAACTTGGCAAACTCTCATTGAAGAACTGATATGAGCCTACGCCGCCGCCTGCTGCTTGAATGGCTGATCATTGCCGTAATCGGTACGCTGGCGGTAGTATTAGCAACGCAATGGCGCGTAACGACCGCATTCGACAATCTTGTCTACGATCAATTGTCTGCCTTTTCCCGCCCGCAAGCGGATAAACGGATCCTGCTGGTCAATATAGACGAAGCAAGTCTGGCCGAAGTTGGAAAATGGCCCTGGAATCGCGGCATACACGCCATGTTGATTGAGAAACTGGCTGTTGGAAAACCGCGATCGATCCTGCTCGACGTTTTGCTGAGCGAAGCGGATCTTGAAGAGAATGATCAGGCACTTGCCAAAGCGATGCGTCAGGCCGGCAATGTCTATCTGCCGATCAATTTTCCGACGCCGGGTAGTAACGGCCGGGCCTACGACACCGAATTGCCAGTAGCGGTAATAGCCTCGGCAACCAAGGGCATCGGTCATGTCAATATCGTCTTCGACAATGACGGCATCGTCCGCCGCGTGAATCTGTGCTTCCGGCCGGACAGCGCCTCCCCCATCTGGCCGCATGTGACCGAACAAGTCTTTCGGAACGATCGGCAAGCTTCGCCTGCTTATCGAGGACTACGCAATTGCGAGGCCGAACTGATGTTGCCCTACGCAATGCGCGATAGCTTCGATGAGATCTCGTATGGCGAAGTGCTGCAGGGCACGGTCCCTGCAGCATTGATCCGCGGACGCGACATCATTATCGGCGCCACCGCCGCGGGCCTTGGCGACAATTATCCAGGCCCGTTCAGCGATGGCGGAACGATCTCTGGGTCGGAAATCATGGCCAACATGCTGGCAGCGCTTCGTCGAAACGATTTCGTAATCCCTCTCAGTGGCTATCTGACGTTATTGCTTTCATTGATACCGATGTGGTTACTGCTGCTGGGCTTTCTGCGCTGGCGACCCCGGACTACGCTTATCGCATCACTGACTTTGCTAGGGCTAGTGCTAATTAGCAGCGCCTTGGCCTTAACCCAAGGCTGGTGGTTCCCGCCCGGTGCGGCATTGGCAGGCATTCTTTTGATCTACCCGTTATGGGGCTGGCGAAGATTGCAGGCCGTCAGCACATTCATGGAAAACGAATTGGGAGATTTGCAGCGCGAGGACGATAATGTGCCTATTCCAATCGCCGACGAGCGAGGCAACGATCTGATAGGCAGACAAAGCGCAGCGCTTGCCGGTGCCATCGATCATCTGCGTGATCTGCGGCGTTTTGTTTCGGACTCGCTGGAACACCTGCCCGATCCTATGTTTGTGACGGATACAGATGGTAAGGTGACCATGGCAAATCACTTGATCGAACAATATCTTGGGCCACTGGCACGCGGAACCGCGCTTGATACAATATTGGACGATATCGTGGTGCCATCGCAACGGCGGCTGGTCGATGACTATCTGAATAGACCTTCACCGGAGATATCCAAAGACCATGGCTTTGTTCGCTTCACTTCCCCTACAGGCCAGCATTTTGTCATGCGTTGCGCACCGGTGGAAAACGACGCCGGGGTTTCGGTTGGCACGATTCACTATCTGGCCGATATCAGCACACTTGCCCAGGCAGAGGCCGATCGTGAGCAAGCCCTGCAACTGCTATCGCACGATATGCGCGCGCCGCAATCTGCAATCATTGCTTTGCTGCCAAAGTTGGACGACCGAGTGACCGGGGCGCGGATTGAAGGGCATGCCAGACGGACGATCCAGCTCGCTCAGGATTTCGTCGATATTGCACGCATGGGCGAGACGCCGTTCGAAGGAATCGATGTCCTTCTTGCCGACCTTGTACATGAAACGGCTGATAGTCTGTGGCCGCTGGCGCAGGAACGCAATGTAGCGATAGACGTAATCGATGAAAGCAACAGCGCCTTCGTACTTGCCGAACCCGATGGTCTAGGTCGTGCAATCTGCAATTTGCTTGATAATGCCATCAAATACAGTCCTTCTGGCGGCAGGATCGTTGCTCGGGTCTTTCACTTTCAGGATGAAAATGGGCCCATGATTGAATTGGTAATTTCGGATGAGGGCGGCGGCATTCATCCCGATATAATGCCGCAGCTGTTTACCCGCTTTGCGGCCAAGGCAAAACCGGGGGCACGGATCAAAAGCAGCGGCTTGGGTCTCAACTATGTCCGCGCGGTCGTAGAAAGGCATGGAGGCAAGATTTGGGCGGAAAATATCGCTGGTGGCGCACGTTTCCATCTGCAGTTGCCAGAAGCGTTGTAAAGCCTGTCTAGACTCTGATGACATTACACACTGATCCGTTCGCCCTGAGTAGGTGCTGAGCGATAGCGGGGCCGAAGCCTGCGATCGCTGTAACTCGCCTCGAATGGCGTGCGTGGTCTTGGCGCTGCCGTGTAGAATCTGTCCCATAGCTCCCTCCGCTGTGATGATGATATATTTACACCATCACATGCTGGGACCAAACACCTAGAGTCTGTCCTGTTTAAGTTGAAACTTCACCGTAGCCCTGAGCCTGTCGAAGGGCGCTTATCGGCTAGGCGTGCTTCGACAGGCTCAGCACTACGGTTCCATCTAAATAGGACAAACTCTAATCGATTCCCGATCGCGTAATCACATAATCGCCTTTGGGCCGTGCAATATCAGCAAGCGCCTGTTTGGTAAGCGCCGGCAAAACATCCGGAAGCCCGGCATTGCAATGATATTCGGCGGCACTGCCGCGATACTGCAGCGCGCCATCGCTGATGCGAGTAAGAACGACGGTCAGCCGATACTCGCGGTCTGCGCAATTTTGGAACGGCTTGCGTTTCTTGATACCGGCAAGGGATTTACTGCCTGTCTTGCTGGTTTCCGAAACCGCAATGCTGGCATCGCGTTCGGATAGTCCGACCTGCAACTGCAATTCGCCTTGTTCGCTTGTAGCAAAGCCGCGATCGGCCAACGCCGTAAGGACGGCCTGACGCGCCGAGGCGGTTACAGGATTGGACGATGGCGCTTCGATAAGGATCGATACGGGTACTGATAGCCCCGCCCCCGAATTCGATATGCGGGTTTCGATGGGACCGGTACAGGCGGCCAGCATCGTTAGCAAAATCCCAGTGGCGAAGACCCGCAAGCTCATAAATGCAAGTCTAGCAAAAGCCTATCAGCGCGTCAGCAGAAAATAACCGACGTAAAACCAGCTGAAAAAACCGTGGATGATCGCCCATAAAACCGATTTATGTGTGGTATAGCTAATCGCAATCGCCAAGGCGCTGCCAAAGCCAATACCCGATTTCACGACATCATGTTGTACGATACGGATACGCTCACGCACGTCAAGCCGCCTGCTTTGCGCGTTCCGCCATTTCCTGATTGAGCATTTCGGCAAGCAGGAAGGCCAATTCAAGCGATTGCCCGGCATTCAAGCGCGGATCGCAATGCGTATGATAGCGATCAGCCAGATCCATTTGCGTCACATCCATCGCACCGCCGATGCATTCCGTCACATTCTGCCCGGTCATTTCGATATGGACGCCGCCGCCAAAGCTGCCCTCTGCACGGTGTACCGCAAAGAAACCGCGGACTTCATCGAGGATGCGTTCGAAGGGTCGCGTTTTATAGCCACTGTCGGTCTTGATGACATTCCCATGCATTGGATCGCAACTCCAGATCACTGGATGGCCCTCCGCCTTTACGGCGCGAATCAGTTTCGGCAGGCCTGCTTCGACTTTGTCATGGCCATAGCGGGTGATCAGCGTCATCCGACCCGGCACACGATCGGGGTTGAGCGTATCGAGTAAACGCAACAGGGCATCGGGCTCCAGACTGGGGCCGCACTTCATACCCAAAGGATTGCCGACACCACGCAGGAATTCGACATGGGCCGATCCCTCAAAACGGGTGCGATCACCGATCCATAGCATATGAGCCGAGGTATCGTACCATTTGCCCGTCAACGAATCCTGCCGCGTCAATGCCTGTTCGTAAGGCAGCAACAACGCCTCATGACTGGTGTAGAAATCCGTACCCTTCAATTGCGGCACGGTTTCGGGATTAATTCCGCATGCGGCCATGAATTCCAACGCCTCGGTAATCCGGTCGGCGACATCCTTGAACTTTTTCGCCCACGGCGAACGCCCCATGAAATCGTGCGTCCAAGCGTTGACTTGGTGCAGATTGGCATAGCCCCCCTGTGCAAAGGCGCGCAGCAGATTGAGTGTTGCCGCCGATTGCGAATAGGCACGCACCATGCGTTCGGGATCGGGAATACGGCCTTTTTCCTCGAACTGAATGTCATTGATGATGTCGCCCAGATAAGATGGAAGCGTTACATCGTTGATCGTTTCATCGGGGGCCGAGCGCGGCTTGGCAAATTGCCCCGCCATCCGACCGACTTTTATCGTCGGCAGTTTGGAAGCAAAGGTCAGTACCACTGCCATCTGCAAAAGTACGCGAAAGGTATCGCGAATATTATTCGGGTGAAACTCGGCAAAGCTTTCCGCGCAATCGCCGCCTTGAAGCAAGAACGCCTTACCCTCGGCAACGCGTGCAAGATCGGCAGTCAGATTGCGTGCCTCTCCAGCAAAAACCAAGGGTGGAAAATTGCGTAACGTGGCCTCCGCACCGCTTAGCGCTTGAGCATCGGGATAGGTGGGCAAATGCTTTGCCTCTTTCTTCCTCCAGCTTTCCAGCGTCCATTTCGCCGCCATGAAATTTACTCCGTATTGTCTAACTATATTTTTAATATCCTAAGCGCCTAAACAGAGATAGCACAAGCAAAAGCACCTTCCAGCATCTCGAACGTAATTTTGTTGTTGCGCTGCACAATTTTTTACAAGTGGCGTTTTTGAAATATATTTTAATACAAGCATTTGTGCACGTCCCGCTATGAAACAGCCTGAAAAAAAGTCTCCAGAGTGTCTTCAAATGCGATTATAGACGACTCGTTTCAGGGGAATAGTTCGTCAGTCATGCTGCACCATCCGGTTCAAAGCGATAAAGCCAAGCGGCTACGCCAAATGCGTCCCGCGCGGAGGAGACGCGTCATCGGTTTGCGTGAAGTGATGCTGGTGGTAATTGCCTTTTTGCTATTGGCGCTGCTTCCAAGTTCAGCGCAATGGGCATTGAACTTGCCTACCGATGCAACGCCCAAGGATGCGCTGGCCCAAGCGGCCGAGCGTCCTGAAGAGAATTTTGCAGGCTCGGCTTTTTATTTTCTCGATCCGGATATCGATGCCAATGCATCACAAATCGCTGTGACCAATTTGCCGCAGACGCTTGAACCTGCAGCGAACGACGCTTTGCCAACACAATCGGTCGATAAGGCCGCTTCGAAGGCCGATTTGTCGGTATTTGCAGCAAATGGCGCCGCCCGCCCCTTTGTCATGAACTCTGGTACGCTGGATCACGCCCGTGCGCTTAAATGCCTGACCGATGCCATCTATTACGAAGCCGCCAACGAACCCGATGCCGGGCAACGCGCCGTAGCGCAGGTCATCTTGAATCGGATGCGTCACCCGACCTATCCCAACACCGTTTGCGGTGTGATCTACCAGGGGTCGGAACGTGCAACCGGCTGTCAGTTCAGCTACAGTTGCGATGGCTCCATGGCGCGCATTCCGGCCCGCCCGACTTGGCTGCGTGCGCAGCGTGTCGCAATGGCGGCGCTTTCCGGGTCGGTCTATGCCCCGGTCGGCATGGCAACGCATTATCATGCGACCTATGTTTATCCTTATTGGGCACCCAGCCTCAACTATCTGGGCACGATCGGCGCGCACCGTTTCTATAACTGGAAAGGCAGCGCAGGCCGCCCGTCGGCTTTCTTCCGCAGCCATGCCGGGCGCGAACCCTTTCCCGGGCCAAAGCCGCGTGTTTGGACAGCAACCCCCGTACCGGCTTTGGATCCGATCCAGCTACAGAAACAATATGAACGCGAATATGCCGCTGTTCGTCTGAAGGCGGAAGCCGAAGCGATGGCTGCGGTGCGTGCGGGGATTGCCGGTGAGTCTATCGGCGCTGCAGCTTCGCGCGACATGAATTCCCATCGCAATAATAAGTTGCAGACATATACTACCCCGGATTATTCCAGCGCGGCCCGCGCCAAGGGTGGCGAGGCAGCTTATGCCGGCGGCAATCTGCCTTCCAATACTAATGTGAAAAATGAGTATCAGGCAAGCGGCAGCTGGAAGAAGATGCCGAGCGGCATTTAGAGAGTCCCAGATCTTTAGAGCTGGCTTACCGTCAACGTTGCCCGTAATCCGCCTTCCCTAGCATTCTCGAGCGTCACATCCCCACCATGGGCTCGTGCGATCGCCCGTGCGATAGTCAGTCCAAGGCCACTACCGCCAGAGGCGCGATTGCGTGAGTTTTCGCCACGGGTGAAGGGTTCGAACATTGCCGCGATATGCGCCGGATCGATCCCCGCCCCCCGATCGTCGATTGTAACCATGATCTTTTGCCCATCGCAATGCATGGCGACTTCCGCCTGTCCGCCATATTGCAAGGCATTGCCGATCAGATTACGTAAAGCGCGGCGCAGCAACACCGGACGGACGGTCGCACGACATTTGCCAGGGATTGTAGCAACGGCTAGGGCATCGTCGGCGTCGAATTCATCGACTACCATTTCGACGAGTGCGCCGACATCGGTCAAGACGTTTTCCTCAGCCGATTTGCCAAGCCGGGCAAGCATCAGAATATCGTCGAGGATTTGCACCATTTCCGTTATACTTGCCGCCATCTTGTCTCGCTCGACTTCGTCTTCGACCGACTCGATCCGTACGCGCAGCGAAGCCAGCGGGGTTTTTAGATCATGGCCGATTGCGCCCAGCATCACATCCTTTTCGGTAAGCATGGCGTTGACGCGTGCCTCGGCATGGTTGAAGCTACCGATGAGCCTGCGAATGTCTTCGGGTCCCTGTGGCTTCAGAGGCAAGGTTCCTCCCATAAATCCTTGAGTTGCCAATCGCTGATTCAATTGGTCCAGCGGTTTGGACATTTGCCGGATGACGAGCAGCAGTGGGATAAGCACGCCGATATAGATCATCAGTGTTTCGATAAACATAGATAGAGGCGGTAATATATTGCGCGTTCTTATCCGCGCTGTCGAATGTAGCCAGCTGCCGTCCGCCAAGCGCACGCTGAGCAGCGCGGCTTCTCCGCTATTGGAATTCTGCCATCCACGCCCTTGCAATATGAGTTGTCTCGATCGTGGTCTCGGTTTCAACTCTATAGGCAATTCTGCGGCGGGCCCTGTCGATAATCGCACCACTTGTATCTCTGGATAGACCGATTGCAAATGCATCGCCAGCCTCGCGGCAAGGTCTTCGGCGTTATGAAATTCGGGCAAATTCAATGGTGATTGCGAACGCATGCTTCTTACCGAAGGACGCCCACCCAGCCGGTCGGCCGGTTGCGTCGATCCGAAATCAAGGCGGTTGGCGGTGACGGCAACGATTAAGGAAGACGCTTCTATCACCGCTCTGCCCCGCAGCATCTGATACCGCATCGCCATATTGATGCCCTGTACGAGCAAGACGGCCAGCGCCGTTACCAGCATGATCCGGCCGGTCAATGTCCGCGGAAGACGGCTTGGCATCATAAGCGTTCGACGGCGACCGAAAATCGATAGCCGCCGCCCCATATCGTCTTGATATATTTTGGATCGCTTGAGTCGGGTTCGATCTTGCGGCGCAGCCGGCTGATCGAATTATCGATCGCCCGGTCAAAAGGTCCCGCCAACCGTCCGCGCGTCAAATCGAGCAACTGGTCACGGTTGAGCACTTGCCCGGCGCGCTCGATCAACGCCTCGAGCAAGCGAAACTCGCCCGAGGACAGCGGTACGAGCGCGCCTTCCGGATCGAACAATTGCTGTTCGGCGCTGTGCAGTTGCCAGCTATCGAACGACCAGATTGTGCTTTGGCTGGTAGCTTTGGTCGCACTATTGGTTCTGCGCAACGCCACCTTGATGCGCGCAACCAGTTCACGCGGGGAAAAAGGTTTGACGACATAGTCGTCGGCACCGATTTCTAATCCAACAATCCGGTCCGCCTCTTCACTTCGCGCCGTCAGCAAGATTACGGGCGGACCGTCGGTTTCGGCAATATGGCGCGTCAGGCTTAGGCCATCCTCGCCCGGCATCATGATATCAAGCAACACCACATCGATATCATAGCCTTTTAGCGTATCACGCGCCTTGGCCGCATTCGCCGCCTCAGTCACACGATAGCCCTGCTTTTCCAGATAGCGCGCCAAGGGATCGCGGATGGAAGCTTCATCATCGACAAGCAGAATATGCGGCCGGGTTTTTGTCATGAGGACTGGTTACTGCCTAGGAAGGAGAAACGATAGTGAGACTTTTAAATCCAATCTGCGTCTGCATTTAAAGCATCGAGCTTTTAAT
>JBOFLS010000010.1:0-27200 GCA_051657985.1 Sphingorhabdus sp.
GGTTATCTGAAAGATATCGAGCGGCTGACCAAAGTGCGGCTGATGCAGATCGGCCTGCCCGAAGGTTTTCGCCAGCTGGTTGCCGAAATGCCCAAGCCGGTTGTTGCAAAGCGCGAGGCAGATCCACGCCGTGCGGGCGGACGCCCAGGCGGTGAGCGTCAGGGTAAGGGCCGTCCTGGTGGTGGACGCAAGGGTCCAGCTGCAGGGCGTCCAGAACGCGGTAGCCCGCTGATGAGCCGCGATGGCTATGGCCGCGACGAAATCCCGGTCTCAGGCGGAAACGAACGCCGGGACGATCAACGCACCCCGCGCGCCGACAACCGCCCCAACCACAAACGCGGCGGCCCTCCAATCACAGGCGCAAAGCCAACCCGCGACGGAGAACGGCCTCGCAACTATGGGCCGAAACCTTCAGGCGTTGGGAAGTTTAAGGGAGCGGTGAAAAGGGCGCGCTAAGATTGCACTATATAGTACAAGACGTCACCCTGAACCAAGTTCAGGGTGACGGTTTTTTGTAGGTCCGACTCTTATCAGAACAGGACTCAATGCCTGAAATGCCGCATGCCGGTAAACACCATCGCCAAACCTGCTTCATCGGCGGCGGCAATCACTTCATCGTCGCGCATTGAGCCGCCGGGTTGGATGATCGCCGTGGCGCCTGCCTCAGCTGCAGCCAACAGGCCGTCGGCAAAGGGAAAGAAAGCGTCTGAGGCGACTGCTGAACCCATAGTGCGGGGTTGCGCCCAGCCATAGGTTTCGGCGGCTTCCTGCGCCTTGATTGCAGCGATGCGGGCGCTATCCCTGCGGTTCATCTGGCCGGCACCGATGCCTGCGGTCGCACCATCCTTGGCATAGACGATGGCGTTGGATTTCACATGCTTGGCCACCGTCCAGGCGAAGCGGCAGTCGCGCAATTCCTGTGTGGTGGGCGCGCGTTTGGTGACGATTTTGAAATCGCTGTCGGGGACGAAGCCATTGTCGCGCGATTGCACCAAAAGCCCCCCGGTAATCGGCTTTACCTGCAGGCCGCCGCGCTTGGGGTCGGGCAAGCTGCCGGTCAGCAGCAGGCGCAAATTCTTCTTTTTGGCGAACACGGCCTTGGCCGCTTCGTCGGCATCCGGGGCGGCAACGACTTCGGTGAATATTTCGGTAATCGCTTCCGCCGTTGGGCCATCCAGGGGCCGGTTGACTGCGACGATCCCGCCAAAAGCCGATACGCTGTCGCATTCCAGCGCCATACGGTAAGCCTCGATCAGCGTATCGGCACTGGCAACGCCACACGGGTTGGCGTGCTTGACGATCACGACCGTCGGTGATCCATCGCGAAATTCGCTGACCAGTTCGAGCGCGGCATCAGCGTCGTTATAGTTATTGTAGGAAAGCTCCTTGCCCTGAACCTGTTCGGCCTGGGCAATGCCCGAGCCATGCGGTCCAATGGGCAGATAAAGGGCGGCACGCTGATGCGGGTTTTCGCCGTAGCGCAGCTCGGCAGAGCGGTTGCCGTTAACCGCCAACATATCGGGAAACAGCTGCCCCTGATCGGCAAAGGCGAACCACTGGCTGATCATGCTGTCATAGGCAGCGGTCGCCGAATAGGCTTTACCTGCACATTTGCGGCGGAAATCATAACCCGTTGCGCCGTTCTTTTCCTCCAGCTCGGCTATCAGATCGTCATAGTCGGCAGGGTCGGTGACGATGGTGACAAAGGCATGGTTCTTCGCCGCGCTGCGGACCATCGACGGACCGCCAATATCGATATTCTCGATGATGTCGTCGCGGCTCGCGCCTTTCGCAACGGTTGCAGCGAAGGGATAGAGATTGACGATCACCAGATCGATCGCGCCGATCTCATGCTCTTTCATGGCGGCGGTATGCTCGGTATTGTCGCGCACCGCCAGCAGTCCGCCATGCACCTTGGGGTGTAGCGTCTTTACCCGCCCGTCCATCATCTCGGGAAAACCGGTAAGGTCGGAAATATCCTTCACCTGCAAGCCCGCCTCTCGCAGCGTCTTTGCCGTACCGCCGGTGGATACCAGCTCGACATCGCGCTTCGCCAGCGCATGACCAAGCTCCACCAAACCGCTCTTGTCCGACACCGAAAGCAGTGCCCGCTTGATCTTTACGTCCATCATTTATCTTATCCTACGAAACGCAATGCCCAGCCGATGGTCATCCCGCCTTTGGGTGCAGTGACGCCGATCACCAGCTGACGAGTGGGATGCGGGCGGCCATTTTCATCGACCCAGATGCTATCATCGACCTCGATCGCACCCATAGTCGTCACAAAGCTCCAGCTGCTACCGTCTTCCATCCGCATCACCACGCTGCGCTTGTCTTCGGCCAGCAAAAGCTCGATATCGGGACCGAGATGGAACCGCAAATGCGCCGATACCTCCTCACGCGATTTATACTTCTCATGCGGCAAAAGCGTATCCTCGCCGCGCAATTCCATGCCGTCCGACCGTTGGATGAGGACGCGGTTATGCAAGAAACCATAGACCCGCGCATAGCCGTCATGATTCGCTTCAATCCGGGTCGCCTTATCGATATCGCGGCGTTCGAGCCCGACTTCGACGACGCCGCGCCCCAGCTGCCCGCCGCCAAGCAGCGCGGTTGAATTGCTGTCGTCAAGGCACAATGTCGAGTGCGCCGCCGTGGTGCGCAATCCTCTGGCAAGTGCCGCCGGGATATTTGCCCCGACTAACCCGGCCCCTCCGCAATTGACGATGATGCGCTGTTTGCCAAAACTATATTCAAAGGCCAGGGTCGAAGCGCAGCCGACCCGCGCCTGTTTGGCATGCGGCGGCGGGCCGGCATCGACCAGCAATACGGCCTGCCCGGCACTGACCCGTTGATAACCCCAATCGAGCGCCTGACGCTGTGGTCGTGCACGCACACCGCTTGCCGTTACCAACGCCTCGATACGGGCGCTGCCGACATGCCCCGACCCTTGCCAGGCCCCCAGCCCGCCATCGGCATGGGTCAACCCCAAAAGTGCGGGAATATTACGCCCTAGCGTGTCGCCCAGAAATTCCGGGACCGGTTCTTCGCGCACCAGATAACATTGGCGCAGCATCGACAACAGGCCGATCAGTTCCATCAACTGCTGTGGCGAACGCGATAATACCCCACCATCGGGAAAGACAAGTTCGCCCAGCGCAAGATCGAGGCTATGCTCCCCCATCGTCCGCCGCGCCTTGCCTTCGGGCAGCAACAGCGAAGCGGCAATGACCCCCACCCAGCCGCACACCTTGTCATAAGGGGCGGTCGCCCTGATTGCCGACTGGTCGAGATGGCGTGCACTGCGGGCAAAATGATTCAAGACCTTGGAACGATAGACAAGATCACTACTCGAAAGCAGATAGGGCGCAGCGCCTGCCATGTTGAGAAAACGCCAGGCGCAATTGTCGATCCGCCAAGCGGGCATACGGGGTTTATCGGCATTGGCGGCCAGCCAGCTTTCGGCAATGGCTGCGGCCACCGGCGCGCCCTCGCTGCGGTTGACTACGGCTGCCAGATCGCGCAGCCAATCGAACCGGTGAATATAATCGATAAAGGCAGGGGGCAGGCTAAGCTTGTCATAGTCAATCGGATCGACCGACTGCTCCATATCCTGAAAGGCGAATTTGCCGACTCGAATCGCTGTGCCGCGCGCTTCATTGCCCGGCAGCGGATCGGCAGGAACGGCGAGCAATTTAAGCGGCAGCTTACCCGTAATTCGCATTTTGTGCAGCGGAGTGCGCCAGCTCAGCTGATAAAGCATCAGCGATACTTTCGCTGCCAGATTCTGCGCTTTGCCGACCGGGCGGACCACGAGTTTGTTCCCTCCGGCCGATGCGCCTTCCAAGGCATCAGCTTCGCTCATTGCCCCCTCAAGGCCCTTATGTTCACGGCATAGGCATCCGGTCCACCCTTGAAGGTAGCCGTGCCCGCAACCAGTGTATCCGCCCCTACTGAAATCGCGAGCGGCGCCGTCTCGATGGTAATCCCGCCGTCGACCTCAAGCCTGATATCGCGGCCGGTCTTCTCGATCATCGTCCTGACCGCTTCGATCTTGCGCAACTGGCTGTGAATGAAGCTCTGCCCGCCGAAACCGGGATTGACGCTCATGATCAGCACCAAGTCGATATCCTCGATCAGATAATCGAGCATCTTGGCGGGCGTATGCGGATTGAGGACGATGCCCGCCTGTTTGCCCAGCGACTTGATCAATTGCACCGTACGGTGCGGATGCGGCCCGGCCTCTGGATGGAAAGAGATGATATCCGCCCCGGCATCGGCGAAATCTTTCACATATTGGTCAACCGGCGAAATCATCAAATGAACATCGAACGGCTTGGCGCTGTGCGGACGCAGTGCCTTTATGACGGCGGGACCGATCGTGATATTGGGTACGAAATGCCCGTCCATCACGTCGACATGGACCCAGTCGCACCCCGCAGCATCGATGGCGCGCACCTCTTCGCCTAATCGGGCAAAATCGGCGGAAAGGATCGAGGGTGCTATTCTTACAGGGCCGCTCATGGTTGGCGCTTAACGACAGTGAGGAAAATCGGCAAGGGAGGGGAACGGTTTTACACAACTAATCCGCAGATTTATCCACTGCGTTTTCGTAAAAGAGGCGTAATGTTAAAAAGACACGATAAGATTATCATCGTGCCATTATGCTCCGTCTCGCCTTCAAGGCAGGTGCATCATGATTGCTTGCGTGAGAACAGGCCCAGCGGTCCGGTGGTGCCTTCACTGGTCCCTATCATTTGAAATCCGAGCTTCTTCCCCACCCGCATCGATGCGCCATTGTTGATATCGATTATGCAGCGGATCTCAGTGCAGGACAGCCTGCTATCGGCCCAGGCAAATATTGCAGCCATCGCTTCCGTCGCATAGCCCCGGTCCCAGGCATCCGGCAGAATAGCCCAGCCCGCCTCTATATGACCCTCCAGTCCGGCAATGCCGCGTTCGAACTGCGCCAGCCCGCCAATGCCGATCAGTGCCCCTGTCGATGCATTGCAGAACGCCCAATAACCATAGCCCAGCAAAGGCCAAAGTCCTGCAGCTGAGGTGAATTTGAGCCAGCTTTCGTTGCGACTGCGTGGTTCGGGGCTGATGAATTGCGTCATGCGGGGATCGGCCCAGGCAGCGGCATAGGCCTGCCAATGCTTCATCGCCAAGGGTTCGATAAGCAGGCGATCGGTGGTTAACGTTGGCGCTGTGGTTTGCATATTTTCCCCGTGGCGCAAGCCTTTGCCGGTGCAGCGGAATTTTGCAACTCAGTTAACGCGCTTGAAAGAGGCAATGAAGAAGCCATCCAAACCACCGGCTTCCGCCAGCATCCCCGGCAATGTGCGGACATAGCCGTTATTTATCGTAACACCGTCTGGCAAAGCCGCCCCTTGTATGTCGGCCTTTGCAAAACCGGCATGCCGCGCCAGGAATGCGTCGGCTTGCCCCTCACCCTCCCGGGGTTCGAGCGAGCAGGTTGCATAAAGCAACAACCCACCCGGCTTCACCCAGTTTGCTGCCCGATCGAGAAGGTTTTGCTGTAATTCCACCAGCTCGGCAATTTGCCTTTCGCCGATCCGGTGCAACACATCGGGGTGGCGGCGGAAGGTGCCGGTGGCAGTGCAGGGCGCATCGAGAAGGACAGCATCAAACGGCGTGGCGGCATCCCATTTCAGCGCATCAGCGATGAGAAGTTCAGCCTCTACCTGTGTGCGTTTTAGATTGGTCTTCAGCCGCTCCATCCGTTTCGCCGATTTGTCGAGCGCGGTGACCGCCCAGCCCATGCTCGCCAGCTGCATCGTCTTCCCGCCCGGCGCAGCGCAGGCATCGAGGATTGTCCGTCCCTGCCCCTGGCCGAGGACGCGCGCAGGTAGACTAGCCGCCAAGTCCTGCACCCACCATTTTCCTTCCGCAAAGCCGGGCAGGCTTTCCACGGCAACCCCGCGCGCCAGCCGGACATGGCCGGGGGCAAGGCTTGTGCCTTCCAGTTTTTCCGCCCACTCTTCGGTTTTGGCGGGATCGGCGATGGTCAGATCAAGCAAAGGCGGTTCGGCAAGAGCTGCGCGTGCAGCCTCGACGATATCCCCGCCCCAGGCGCCTTTCCATCTTTGGGCAACCGGGGCCAGCAAGGTCGGCACATCGGGCAGTGTTGGCTGCAACCGCCAAAGCGAGCCCAATACGCCATGTGCCAGCCGCCTCGGTCCGCCATCCAGCAGGGGCAACGCGGTGGCAATGGCGGCATGCGGCGGTGTTCGCAGCCGCAGTATCTGCGCCAATGCCATACGCAGCACCATCCGTGCCTTGGCATCGTCAGCCAGCGGCAGCTGCGTTTGACTGTCGATCAGCAGGTCAAGATCGGGAAGCCAGCGCAGCACCTCCTGCGCGATCGCGATGGCTAGCGCGCGGTCGGCAGGCGGCAGGCCCTTGGCATAGACGCTTACCGCCTGATCGAGTGGCAAGCCGGTACGCAAGGCGGCATCAAGCATTCGAAGCGCGGCACGGCGCGCAGCAAGGCCGGTGGCCGTTGAAGATCGGGTGTTCATTTATCGCGCTTAGGCGGGCTAAGAAAAATGTAAAAGAGGCAAGAGAAAAAGAGGTAGCGGACCGATTTTGAGGCCTGTTTCATATTCATTGAATTTTTGCCGTGCTTTACGGCGTTGTTTCGTGACCAAAGGCCATCATATAGCACTTACAGCCAAATAGATGGAGCCGTACCATGGGCAAACGTCCCGACCATGTAAAACCCCCTGCCCACCTTTCCAAAAGCCCGCCCGTGCCTGAACCGCAAAGGGTGGTACATAAACCCTTACCGGACGATGATCGGCCCGATCCGGTTCGTTATGGCGACTGGGAACTTAAAGGCATTGCCATCGATTTCTGATGCGAAACCATAGCCAGAAAAGCAAAACCCCCATCCCGGGGGCATTTGGGATGGGGGTCGAGCTTGCGTTCGTCACGCTGAAACCGAAATCCAGACTTTAATGCTACGGGCAACAGGGGGAAAACCGCGCAGCCGTCTGACTTTCGATATATGCAGAATAGGCTTGGTTTCCTGTCGCCAATATGAACAGAAGCGTTTAGCTGTTCGACTGGTCGGGGCTAAGGCTCCATTCACCGATGACTTTTTCTTACAATTTTTTACGTGGCCGTGGATCGCGCCAAGTGAAGTTCGATTGCGCTATCGATTGGTTGTAACGGATACCATTGAGTCGCACTGTCGTACGATTATTTTTCGAATCGAGCGCTACCCAACCGTTCAAGGTTAATCCGCCAGGCGCATCTGACTGTTTTGTAAAGATCAGCGTCATGGTACCATATTCGGGCCGCTTAGGGTCACGGACTTCAACGCTGACGACATTGGCGTTGTTCGTCGGCACACGCTTTCCAAAGCGTGCAAGGTCCTTTCCTGGATCGAGCAAAGCGGCGAGCGGGCTATTTCGGATAGGCCAGCGCTGCACCTGCTTCACTTCATAATCGATCATTGTAAGTGCCCTGCCATCAGCAACGATCAACAACGGCACATTTTTCTCATATTCGAACTTCACATGTCCAGGACGCTTGAGCAACAGCTTGCCGCCAACGCTCTGGTTATTGCGATCGGTTTGAGTGAAACTGGCGCTCATCGTCGATACGGCCTGCATATGGCTGATAACCTGGCTTAGATCGTTCGATGTCTGCGCCGATGCCGGTAACGCAACCGCAACGGTTGCCAATAGGGGAACGGAAAATAAGGAAAAGGCTTTAAACGTCATTGCATGTCCTTGCTTTTATTCGGCTTGTTGCACCACCGATAGCGATGCGCATTTGAATAGCATGTTAATCGGTAAAAGCCGTTTTTGGTCCATTTGCCGCATATCTTGGAACAAAGCGACAAAAAGGGTGTTGGCGCGGTTCCCCCTTTTTAAGGAAATACGCTATGAAAAAGCTCTTGATTCCTGCACTGGCACCTCTTGCGATGCTAGGTGCATGTTCGGCCGACAACGCCGACACCACTGCAGCCGACGACACCACGACCACCGTTCCTGCCGATGAAACCACCGGTACCACAACCGATGGTTCGATGGGAACGACAGGCACAACCGGTACAACGGGCACAACCGATGGTATGGGCACCACAGGTACGACCGAAAGCGGTACGCCTGGAGCGGCCCCCGGCACAGGCACGGGTACGGGCAGCGGCACTACACCAAGCACCGGTACGACCGGTCAAACCGGTACCATGGGTACGGGTAGCGGAACTGGAACTGGAACCGGCACGACCACGACATCGGGCGGTAGCACTGGCAGCACGACCACTCCGCCCAAGCAGTAAACATCGAATTTAAAATCAGAAATCCTCCCCCCCTCTGGGGGAGGATTTGGTTATTCCCTACAGGCCCTAGATCGGCTCTCCATTCCGATCACGCAACACTTCGCGCCGACCTATATGATTGGGTGCGGTAATATAGCCATCCTCTTCCATACGATCGATCAACCGCGCGGCGCTGTTATAGCCGATGCGCAATTGACGCTGGATCCAGCTGGTTGAGGCTTTCTGGCTTTCGAAGACGATCTGGCAGGCCTTGCGATAGGTTGCGTCCTCCGGGCTGTCGTCGTCACCAAGGCCATCCAAAGCGAAACCGCCGTCTTCGGGTTCTTCGGTAACCGACTGGATATAATCGGGTTCACCCTGTGCGCGCCAATGTTCGGCAACCTTGCGGACTTCGTCGTCAGACACAAACGGCCCGTGTATGCGCGTCAATCCGCGACCACCCGCCATATAGAGCATATCGCCCTTGCCGAGCAGCTGTTCGGCCCCTTGTTCGCCCAAAATGGTGCGGCTGTCGATCTTGCTGGTGACATGGAAACTGATCCGCGTCGGCAGGTTGGCCTTGATCACGCCAGTGATCACATCGACCGACGGGCGCTGCGTCGCCATGATCAGGTGAATGCCTGCCGCTCGCGCTTTTTGCGCAAGGCGCTGGATCAGGAATTCGACTTCCTTGCCCGCCGTCATCATCAGGTCGGCCAGCTCGTCGACGATTACGACGATCTGCGGCAGCGGGGCGTAATCGTGCTGCTGCTCCTCATATTGCGGCAGGCCGGTCATCGGGTCGTAACCGACTTGGATCTTGTGCCCCAACGGCTGGCCTTTGGCTTTGGCTGCAAGGATTTTCTCGTTGAAGCCTTGCAGGTTGCGTACCCCGACCGACGACATCATCCGGTAGCGGTCTTCCATCTGCTCAACCGCCCATTTCAGCGCCCGGATCGCCTTGGCCGGTTCGGTCACCACGGGTGCAAGCAGATGCGGGATGCCATCATAAATGCTGAGTTCGAGCATCTTGGGATCGATCATGATCATCCGGCACTGATCGGGCGTAAGGCGATAGAGCAGCGACAGGATCATGCAATTCAAGCCAACAGACTTACCCGAACCGGTGGTGCCCGCCACCAGCAAATGCGGCATCGGCTGCAGATCGGCAACCACCGGATCGCCGGAGATATTCTTGCCCAGGATGATTGGCAGCTGGCCTTTTTGATCGGCAAAGGCAGAGGATGCGATCATTTCCTGCAGCACCACCGCCTCGCGGTTGTGGTTGGGAAGTTCGATGCCGATCACGCTGCGCCCCGGCACGGTCGAGACGCGCGCTGACAGGGCGGACATATTACGCGCAATATCTTCGGCCAGTTGCACCACGCGCTGCGCGCGCACGCCTGGGGCAGGTTCGAGTTCGTACATGGTGACGACCGGGCCGGGGCGAACGGCAACAATTTCGCCCTGCACCTTGAAATCGTCAAGCACCGATTCGAGCAGGCGGGCGTTCGATTCCAGCGCCGCCTTATCGAGCTTTGGCGCGGTAGAAGGCGGAGCGGCATCGAGCAGATCGATCGATGGGAGCGCAAAATTGCCGAAGAAATCGCCCTGCTTTGCTCCGGTCGCAAAGCTTGCCTTTTTGGGTGCCAGCTGGCGCTCGGCGATTTCAGGGGCGCGGCGCGGTTCACGCTCAACGGCCTTGCGCGGTACGGGATCGGCAACGAATTCGGGCTCGCGATCACTCTCGTTGACGATCGCGGCTCGCTTTTCGCTTGGCGAACTGAGCGATGGCAATTGCAGCGTCGGCAGCGTGAACAGCGGGCGTTCAAGCTCCAGCGAGCGGGTCACCATGGCGATGCCGCCAAGGATGGAGACGATAATGCCCAGCCAGCGGATGAGTTTGCCCCAATCTTCACCGGCTTTTGCACTTAATGCGGCAAAGCCATTGTCCAGGAGCAATGCGGGCGTTCCGCCCCAGCCAGCGGGCAAGCCGATATCGCTGCCATGCTGCCAATGCGACAGGCCAAAACCGATCAGCAGCATGCCGACGATGCACAGCAGCAACTGCCGTTTCCAGTTCGGTTGCGGCAAATCGCGCCACAATCGGCTGGCATAGACAAGAAATAGCGGAAACAGCAGGATCGCGGGTAGCCCGAACAGAAACAGCGCCGCGTCGGAGAGATAGGCACCACTCTGCCCCATCCAGTTGTCTGTCACACCAGCCGCTGCGCTGTTGAAAGCGCTATCCGCAGGCGAGTAGCTTAGGACCGAAACCGCATAGAACAGCGCGAAAAACGCAAGCAGCCCCGCACCGATAAGCGCGCCGCTCCTTAACAGCGACTGCCGCATCATTTGTCGCCAGTTGCCGAGTGGAACCTTGGGGGAACGGGATGCCATATCTATCCTTGCGACGTTTCCATAGTTAATATCATATACCTTTTCGCGCATCCGGGGACTCCGCGTCAAGAGTCCCCGGCTTTTTCCCGCCTTTTCAGCGCCGGGGATCGGGTCTACATGGGGAGTCGAGGGTGCGTACATATCTTAGTCCTGAGCCTGTCGAAAGGCGCCTCGATGCATAGCGCCAAATGTGATGGGCGCCCTTCGACAAGCTCAGAGCAACGGTAATCAATTAATTTTCAGCTTCAGTCAGGTCCTTAGTCCTTCATGCCAAACCCCCAAAATGCAGACATCATCATTATCGGCGGTGGCCTGAACGGCCTTGCCCAGGCGCTGGCCTTTGCCGTTCATGGCGTAACCTGCCATGTCGTTGACCGTGCCGACCCGGCAACCATGCTGGCCCCACAATTCGACGGCCGCCTTTCTGCCATTTCGAGTTCGAGCCTGAAGCTTTTGACGGCAATCGGCCTTGGCCCGGCGTTGAAAGGTAAGGGTTGCCCGATCGAACAAATCTGGGTCAGCGATCAGCTAAAGCCCGGCGCGCTCGATTTCGTGCCCGGCAAGGACGATGGCTATCTGGGGCAAATGTATGAAAACCGATTGTTGCGCCAGGCGCTGTTCGAGGCAGCCCGTGCGCGACCTGAAATCGGCCTGCATATGCCTGCGGTTATTACGTCGATACAGAATGATGAAGCGAGCGTCCGGGTCGAACTAAGTGATGAAACGATGTTGACGGCGTCGCTGCTGGTGATCGCCGAAGGACGCAATAGCGCTTCGCGTGATGCTTCCGGTATTCGCCTTACCGCATGGGAATACGCCCATGAATCGATGGTGACCGCCATCATTCATGAAAAACCGCATGGCAACATTGCTTATGAGATTTTCTACCCCACCGGCCCATTTGCGATCCTGCCCATGCTCGATGACGAGGCTGGACGACATCGTTCGGCGATTGTGTGGTCGGTTTCGCGCACCGACGCCGCGGCTTATTATACGTTATCCCCACGCGCGATGGCGCATGAGATCAGGAAAGCCATGGGGGGAATGCTGGGCACGGTAGAAATGAACGCGCCGGTTTCGGGTTACCCGCTGAACTTCCAGCATGCCGACCGCATCACGGACACCCGTCTTGCGCTGGTGGGGGACAGCGCGCACGGGATGCATCCGATCGCGGGACAGGGGCTGAACCTCGGCCTGCGCGATGTCGCGGCACTGGCGCAAGTGGTGGTTGAAGGCATGCGGCTGGGCCTCGATCCCGGCGATGCGCAATTGCTGGATCGCTATGCCCGCTGGCGTAGCCTCGATATTCAATCAGTGATGATGGCAACCGATACGCTGAACAAACTATTCGGCATCCCCGGTAAAACCGCCTCCGCCGCAAGACGTGTCGGCCTTGCTGCGGTACAACGGATCAAGCCCATCAAGGATTTCTTCATGAGCGAGGCGCGTGGGGAATCGGGGGATCTGCCCAAATTGCTGCAAGGGATGACGGTTTGATAGTTCTTTGCTCAGCAAACTACGCTTCACGCCAAATAGGGAAATATCTTTCCTACGTAACTTAACTCGCTGTAACAGGCACCAGTCGTATTTCAACGCGCCGGTTTTGCGCACGCCCCGCTTCGTCGGTGTTCGAGGCGCGCGGTTGGCTTTCACCATAGCCTTTGGTTGCAAGCCGCGCGCGCTGCACACCGCGGTTTGCGAGATAATCGGCGACGGTCTGCGCGCGCTGTTCGGAGAGAGTTTGATTGAAGGCATCCGATCCTACCGAATCGGTATGGCCCAGCACATCGACATAGGTTTTTTCATATTGGGTCAACGTCGACCCCACCTTGTCGAGTGTCGATCGGAAATCAGGCGAAAGGTTGGCGCTGCCAAAGGCGAAGGTCACTTCCGAAGGCATATCGAGCACCAGCTGATCGCCATCCCGGGTCACACCGACACCGGTGCCAGCCGTCTGCTGGCGCAATTTCTTTTCCTGTTCGTCCATATAATAGCCGACGCCCGCACCCGCGATCGCGCCTATGCCTGCCCCCAAAATCTTCTCGGTCCGGTCACGCCGTCCGCCAACCAGATCACCGAGCAAATAGCCGCCAACCGCACCGGCAATTCCGCCGATCGCCGTCCTGGAAATGCGCTGGTTGCCGGTTTCAGGATTGGTGGTGCAGCCTGCAAGCGGCACCGAAGCAATCAGCAAAGCAGCAGCGAATTTGGAATTGCGGTTCATTGTGCGTCTCCTTCTTGGCCCCTGTTGACCATGACCAAGCTGAACACAGAATGAGCCGGTTGGTTCCGCCTTATCCCCGCCCCCGATAGTGAGCAACGCCTTGATCGGGCAGCCAAAGTCCTTCGGGCGGCGTACTCGATTGCCAGAAAACATCGATTGGAATACCCCCGCGCGGATACCAATAACCGCCGATGCGCAGCCACTTCGGTTGCATTTCGTTGAACAGGCGCCAGCCAATACCGACCGTGCAATTTTCGTGAAAACCGGCATGGTTGCGAAACGAGCCCAAGAACAGCTTCAACGATTTCGATTCGACGATCGTCTTATCCGGCGCATAGTCGATTACAAGATGCGCAAAGTCGGGCTGGCCGGTTACCGGGCATAAAGACGTAAATTCCGGTGCGGCGAAACGCACCAGATAGAGAGCGCCCATATGTGGATTGGGCACATAATCGAGTTCGGCCTCTTCGGGTGAGCCTGGCAATGCACTCGTCTGTCCCAAAAATTTAATATCGGATATATCGGTCATGCCGCTTGTCTAGCGCGCTGCACAGGTTATGTCATTCCTCTATGAATATTCACTGAGCATTCAGCAGCCATATTCCTTGGGGCAAGGCCATGATAAAGCAGGTTCTGGGGCATTATATACCGGTTATCACCGCAGCCTTTGCGCTGCCGACGATGGCATATGGGCAGGATGCAACTCCCCAACCCGATGTTGGTGCGACAACCCCACCCGAACTGCGCGACTTCAGGCTCGATCCGCCACCGCCACCGCCTGGTCCCGAACCGGATACGGTGCCATCTTCACCGCCTACGGTTCAGCCCCCTCCGGCAGTACCAACGACCGAGACGCCGCAGCGTGTCGAACCTAATATTGCACCGGTACGTGAAACGGTCCCCACATCTCGTGATGACACGCGCAGCACGAACAACAGGCCCTCCGCCACGCCCGAAATTGCACCGCCTCCGGAAAACACTGTCCCGACAGCCACCGCGCCAGATATTCCGAAAGAGCCGCCAGCGGCCGTCGAAGTTGCGCCACGGATCGTTTCCAATCCCGCATCCGATGCGAGCGGCGATTCCTACTGGACATGGATCGGCGGCATCATCATCCTGTTATCAGCTTTGTTCGCTGCAGTATTTTTCTGGCGTCGTAGAATTACGGCCGACGCAGCGAACGGCTTTAACCATGACATGCAATATGATCAGCCTTCGCCGCCCACCCGGTTACGTAAAGGCATAGTCGATCAGTCCGGTTCGATGCCCGCCTCGGCGCCTGCTGAACCGGGGCCGGAACTATCCGTACAATTCATACCGACGAATGCGCAATTGAGCCTTGCCAGTCTGACCGTGATTGGACGGTTGACCGTCGAAAACCGTGCAAACCAGGATGTCGATGAACTGGCGCTACGCAGCCAGATGATCTCGGCACAGGATGGCCAACGGGCTGCCATCGCGGCATTCCACGATAATCAAAGCGACGGGGAAACCCAATCGCTTGGCAAATTGACGCCTGGCGAGCGTATCGATGCGGTTGTTGAGATCCGTCTGTCACGCAATGAACTTCACGCCTTTCGCTGGACCGAACGGGAATTCATTGCCCCGATCGTGCTGATCAATATTTCCGGCAAGATCGCAAATAAGTCCGTCTATGCGCAATTGTCGCAATTGATCGGACGCGAGAATATCGGCGATTCGCCGCGCATGAAGCCGCTGGCGATCGATCGCGGACCCAAGCGCTACTCCAGCGTGAAGGGGCAGCCTGTCTTTGCTTGAAATCGCGCGCTCGACTAAGTTGCCAAAGCCGCATATCGTGAATGGCACAAGAATCGTGCAAATGCGATCAATAAGGACGGTATCGATGGAATTGCTGGTAAGTACCGATTGGTTGGCAAAGGAACTTGGCGCATCCGATCTGCGTATCGTTGACGCTAGCTGGCATATGCCCGATAGCGACCGGAATGCCGCAATGGAATATGAAAGCGGCCACATCCCGGGCGCGGTATTCATGGACCTGACAGACCTTGCCGATACGGGTACCACCCTGCCCAATATGCTGCCTGCCCCCGAAAAATTCGCCAGCCGTATGCAATCTCTAGGCCTTGGCGACGGCAGCCGGATCGTGGTCTATGATGACAGTCCGTTCAAGACTGCAACCCGTGCATGGTGGATGCTGACCTTGTTCGGCGCGCACGACGTGGCTGTTCTGGATGGCGGTCTTGCAAAGTGGAAAGCGGAAGACCGCGCGCTTGAAAGCGGCAAACCTACGCTACGCCATCGGCATTTCACGGTATGGAAGGACGATAGCGGGGTTCGCGACAAAGCCGACATGCTTGCCAATATTGACAGCAAAAGCGCCGTTGTCGTCGATGCAAGGGGCGTAGGACGTTTTAGCGGCGAAGACCCGGAACCGCGCGCCGATATGGCATCGGGCCATATTCCGGAAAGCCGCAACCTGCCTTATACGAATTTGTTCAATGCCGATGGCACTTGGAAACAGGGCAAGATGCTACGCGCCGCCTTCGACGAGGCAGGCGTCGATCTAACAAAGCCGATGATCACGACATGCGGATCGGGTGTTACGGCTGCAGCCGTTCTTTTCGCTGCCCGCCTGCTCGGCAAAAAGGATGTCGCTTTGTATGATGGCAGCTGGAGCGAATGGGGGTTTGATCCCAATACCCCCAAAGCAAAAGGTGCCGCTGATCCGATTTAATAGGTGGCCGGCGGATCGCTTGCGGGAAAGGACTCGTCCAACGCCTGATCCACCTTATCCCAGTTGCGCTCTTCATGGCTGCGCATGGCTTCAGGTCCTGCCGAACGCGTTTGATCGAAATTTTCGCGATCTGTTTCACCCCTGGCAAAAGCCGCAGCGTGAGCGTCAGCATCCGATGATGAAAAAAACGAACGGATAGCCATGACAAGCATCACGCCGATTCCCGCACCGAGCAGCAGGACTGGCAAACTTGAACGCGATTGCATCATGCGACCATGAATCCTTCCTTGTTCATCAGCTTGGTGATTTTGTGATTGCCTTCTTCACCAAGTTGACCGCGAAGTTTCGGAAACAGATCGGCTTCCTCGACCTGCATATGCTCTTCAAGTTCGCGGCGGAAATCGCGCGCCTTAGCCATCCAAGCCGGGCTTGCTGCATCGATTTTCGCAAGTTCGTAAAGATAATATTTTATTACGCCATGTTCGCTGTTGAGTTCATCGGCATCGTCCGCCATTCCATGTTCGCGAAGCACGGGATAAACGACATTTTCTTCCTGCACCGCATGTTTCATCAACGCATGCTTTACTTTTACGATCAGCATTTTGCGCTTGCCGGCCTGTTCATCATTGGTCGCCTCGATTTGATCGAACAGTTTAAGCACCGCCTTATGTTCGGCGACCAAGGTATCGTCCCATTCGCCTGCCGATGCCGATACACCTTGAACAACGGCTTTGCGCGCTAGATTGGCGACAAGGCCGACAGCAAGCCCGGCGGCGGCGGCGCCGATCAAGCCACTATTCTTGCCATTGGATTTGAAATAATCGTTTTTGAAACGGGTGCCGGTGCTAGCCATGATGTTACTCCTCGATACGTGGCGGCTAAACCATCGCTATCGTCCAGGGTTCCCGATCCGTTAAAATATCATGCTGCAGCGGAGTCGTACTGTGATTGACGGCGAGGCGTTTCCGCTGGCGGGACCGCTATCGACATTCACTATGGTTCAAGGCTATCGCACATTATGGCCGACAGTAAATATTCCCGAAAACCAGCCACTACGATAATCACCGGAGGGCGCCGCAAGGCGTTGACCGGACCCGTAGTCAACACGCCCGTTTGGCGCGCGAGCACGCATCTTTACGATAGCGTCGCAGCGCTGGAGGCGGGAAATAAAACCAATCAGGATGGGCGCTTTTTCTACGGTCGGCGGGGCGCACCGACGCAGTGGTCTCTCGCAGAGGCACTGACCGAGCTCGAGCCGGGAGCGGCGGGCACAATGCTCTACCCATCGGGCGTAGCTGCAATTTCGGGTGCGTTGTTATCGGTGCTGCAACCCGGCGATGTGCTGATGATGACCGATAACACCTATGACCCTAGCCGCAGCTTCGCCGACGGTTTCTTGAAACGCTGGGGGGTGGAAACACGCTATTTTGACCCGGGCATGGGGGCCGGTATCGCTCGGTTGTTTTGCGACCGGACACGGGCAGTCCTGATGGAAAGCCCCGGCAGCCTGACCTTCGAGGTCTGCGATGTGCCTGCAATCTGCGCTGCGGCCAAGGCGCATATCGGTAAGCGTGAGATTGTGACGCTGCTCGACAATACTTGGGCAACGCCTTATTTTTTTACGGCAATGGACAAGGGCGTCGACATGACGATCCTTGCCGCGACCAAATACATCGTTGGACATAGTGACGTAATGGCGGGCAGCGTAACGGCGAACAAGCGGCATTGGCTCGCGTTGCGACAAACCGCCCATGCCTTGGGGCAAGTGCTTTCTCCCGACGACGCTTATCTGGCAGCCCGAGGCTTGCGGACGCTGGCGGTAAGGATGAAGGCGCATGAGGCGACGGCGCTGGACCTGGCACAATGGCTGGCCAAACGGCGCGAGGTTTTGGCCGTCTTGCATCCTGCCTTTTCATCCTGTCCCGGTCATGCGATCTGGAAACGGGACTTTACGGGATCTTCGGGGCTATTTGCCTTCATCCTGGATGGCGACTGGACCAAGGCGGCAAAGTTTGTCGATGCGCTGGATTTGTTCGGCATCGGCTATAGCTGGGGCGGCTTTGAAAGCCTGATCGTCCCTAAACGACCTGAACATTATCGGACAGCGGTTCCCTGGACGCGGAAAGGAACGGTGATCCGAATGCAGATCGGGTTGGAGGATGGGATCGATCTGAAAGCGGATCTCGAAAGAGGCTTCGCCGCATTTGCCCGCTAAGATATCATCGTCTTAATCGTAAGCTCATATAATCCTCCAGGCACCAAGCGCTTGGAAAAGACCGAAGGCAGTGAGTGCGATGCCCCCGCCGATACGAATTGCGCGCAGCGGCAGCAACTGAGCCAACCGCTCTTTCAGCAGGATTGCGGGAACGACCGCCACTAGGCTACCCAGCCAGCCACCGATCGCCGGAAACAACCAGTGATCGGCCATCGCCGCATTCGCACCGATGACGAACATTCCCTTATCGCCGAACTGCAATATAAAAACGCCCAAAAAAGCGGTGGCAAAGGGACCGATCTTCCATCTTTCAAGCAGGTTGGTCCTGCGGCGCCAGGCGAGCATAGCGGTTCCGGCCAGAAAATAGGCAAGTCCGTTGAAAAGACGCAGGGGATCTTGGCTGATCCATTGATCGACAAACGATCCGGCAAAGGCCGCGATCAGGCAATTGGCCAAGCTTGCCAATGCAAACCCTGCAATTACCGACCTGTCATTGCCGTAACGCAGCGCAATCGCGGCTGCGAGCAATTGTGTCCTATCCCCGGTTTCGGTCAGGATCAGCGTTAGAAAGGTTGCTATCAGGCTGTCCATCATGCGGCTTTAGCCCGAATTACAGCGTGCGTCAGCCACCAAGGCGAATAGCGATCGAAGCCAGCATGGCTTCCGAAGCTGCCGGATGCAAATGGGCGACCCCGAGGGCATCCGATAGGATCCCGAGGAAACTGTCTGCTATCGTGCAACTGCCGCTATCGCCGAATCGCTGCAAAGCCATTTCGAAGGCTGCTATGATCTCGGCCACTGCCGAAAGCCCGTAGTGCGATGCGGTTGCACGGATGTTTTCGAGCTTTAAAAGATATTGCAGCGGATTGGCATTATAAGCCGTCAGCTGCAGAGCCTCGACAAGATCGCTGAGTTCCGCGCGTATCAGCAGCAGTTGGTTATGATCGTATCGCATGCCGGTTTGCCCCCGATTGCCTCTAGGCATTAATGCGCTCACCAGGGTTACCGACCAGTTAACGGCGATAAACCAGATGCGGGCTTGACTTTTGGATGGCTTACCGTCACTAGCCCGCGAGTTTCGGGCGGCCAACACGCCGTCCGTTTTTGTTTTCAATGATTCGAACCGAAGGAACAGGCCATGGCGAAGCCAGCCACCGTCAAAATCCGCCTTGTCAGTACTGCCGACACCGGCTTTTTCTACGTCACCAAGAAAAACCCCCGGAATCAAACGGAGAAGATGACTTTCCGCAAATATGATCCCGTTGTGCGCAAGCACGTCGAGTTCAAGGAAGCAAAAATCAAATAACGCTTGTTCGCGATCGTTTTGCCGCGCTGGCCTTTTATCTTGGCAATCGACGAAGGGATGCGATTTCGCGTCCCTTTCTGATTTGCGCTTATGCCTTTTTCACGCCGCTGCCAAAGCGCAGGACGCAGAATCCGACGATTGCCGACAGGATTGATCCTAGCAGCACCCCGATCTTGACCATCTCTTTTTGCGCGCTGTCGTCAAAGGCCAAACCGCCGATGAACAGGCTCATCGTGAAACCGATTCCGCATAAAAGCGAAACACCGTAAATCTGCAACCAGCTTGCATTGCGCGGACGCGCGACGAGCCCCAATCTGACACAGGCCCAAACGCTGCCGAATATTCCCAATTGCTTGCCCAAAAACAGGCTCATAGCAATACCCATCGGCAAGGGTGCAAGCAAAGTATCCAATCCGACATCAGCCAGCGAAACCCCGGCATTGGCAAAACCGAATAAAGGTACGATGAAAAATGCGACCGGCCTAGCAAGCGCATGTTCGAGCCGGTGCAAGGGTGAATCGACAGCATCGGGTTCCGCGATCGTCCGACGGAACGGTATCGCGAAGGCCGTCAAGACTCCAGCGATTGTAGCGTGTACGCCGGATAGCAATGTAGCATACCAAAGAAACAGAGCCAGAATCAGAAAAGGCCATAGCCTGCGCACGCCAAGCCGATTCATTGCAAGCATTGCCATCCACATCGCTGCCGCAACCGTCAAGGCCATCAGGTTAAGGCTGGCGGTATAAAATAGGGCGATAATCACGACCGCGCCCATATCATCGACGATGGCGACGGTTGTCAAAAGCAGTTTCAGCGAAGTCGGTGCGCGTCGTCCGAGAATAGCGAGTACGCCAATAGCGAAAGCGATGTCTGTTGCCGCAGGAATAGCCCATCCCCGCACCAGCGCAGGGTTATCGCCTGCAATGAGCAAATAGATCGAGGCCGGTACCGCCATTCCGGCGCCAGCGGCGATCATCGGCAACATTCTGTCGGTCCAGCTGGCTAAATGGCCATCGACAAATTCACGTTTGATTTCGAGACCGACAAGCAGAAAGAATACCGCCATCAAACCGTCGTTAATCCATAAATGTACCGTCATCGGTCCCAGCTTGGGGGTAAGTTCCGGACCGGTCATGGCATGAACAAAATGAAAATAGTTTTCGGCAAAGCGCGAATTGGCCACGAACATCGCCAATGCTGCCACGACCATCAGAATGATTCCGCCAGCCGCCTCGCTATTGAGAAAGTCACGCAGTGCCGATGCGGGTTTGCGTATGGGAGCGACCAAGCCTGTCATAATCCACTGCTAGTAGCCGGGCGGTTTATGTTCCTGCAAACATTTCCGTTTACCGCCTTGCAACAAAGTCGCCAACTCCGCTATTCATTCCAAAATGGATGCATTGATAAGGCTCGTTCGGCGTGGACAACAAGCAGCTAGAAAGTCTGACTGAGCGGCAAAAAGATTGCCTCCGTCTTGTCGGCAAGGGCTTCACATCGAAAGAGATTGCCCTCGAACTCGATCTGGCACCCTCGACCGTCGACAATCATATAGGCAGTGCCGTACAAATGCTGCAGGCATCGAACAGAGGCATGGCGGCCCGAGCACTTGAGGATTTCGAACTTAGGCAAAAATTACCTAGGCAATCGCCAAAGCTTGCCGATCGCTCGAAAATGGATGACAAAAATCCCAACAGGGAGGCAGAGGATGGAGCGTCGCCAGCTGCTATCTTCTTTACGCTTCCGTCATTGGGAGGAAAGCGTAATGATTTAGACGGAGCCAGTCGCAGCTTGCGTATCCTGCAAGTTGCGGTCGTCGCGGTGGCAGTTTCGATTGCACTTACAATCTTGATTGCCGGATTGTTCAAAACGTTCAGTTGATCATTTCAATCCGATAAATGTAACCCAAAGTTGACGGCCCCAACTTGCCGGATGCCCCCATATTTTCCGGTTAAACTCGGCAATGCGTAAGTCTAAGCCACCACCCGGGCTTGCACAATGCCATGGTCGATGGTCATGACAGGATATGTCCGTTTTTCCTCTTTCCGATGCTACGATTATCGCTCTCTACTGGCTGCTCACCGTTATGTGTTGCACCTTTGCAGCAATTGCAGGTGGCGCCACGGGTCGCGCCGGTGCTGCGATGATCGCGACAGCAAGCGTCGCTTCGATGATAGGCGGGCAGTTCGGAACATGGGCAAACACTCATGTTCCGGTCATGATCATCGACCTAATATTGCTTGCAGGCTTTTACTGGCTTGCCCTGAAAAGCAATAGCTTTTGGCCGATCTGGGCGACCGGCTTCCACTTGATTTCGGTAATTGCGCATTTGGCGGTGCTTTTTAATGATGGCGTAAGGGAGATATTATATTTCTCCTTTGGCGCATTCTGGTCGCTACCCGTACTGCTCGTGATGGTCATCGGCATAATGCGCGATCGCACCATACAATTGCACAAAGGCTGATCGGTAAAGGCCGGATCTTGCGGATCTTGTGCCCGACCTGACGATATGATGACGGAATTTTGGTATCTAATCCAGTCGACCCAGCGTGAATTGCTGTTCTTCAGCGCAATTTGGTTTCTAATCGGTGCGGTGGACGAACTGCTGGTCGACATATTCTGGGTGACGCACCGTTTCAGACGCTGGCACCGGCGCTATCGTATGATCGCACCCTTAAAGGCAAACGAGCTTGCCGCACCCGCCAAACCGGGTCTGATAGTGCTTTTCATACCGGCATGGCGTGAGGCCCAGGTGGTTGAGCAGATGCTGCGCCGGTGTATAGCCGCTTGGACGGGCGGCCACACACGTTACCGCATCTACATAGGCTGTTATCCCAATGATAGTGCCAGCATTGAAGCGGCACGGCGGGGAATATCAGGAAATGCGCATTGCCGGATTGTCTTGTGCCGCGAAGAAGGCCCGACGACAAAGGCCGACTGCCTTAACCGGTTGTGGCGCGCTTTGATTACCGATGAGCTTGCAGGGGGGTTTAAGGCTAAGGCCGTCGTTCTGCATGATGCCGAAGACTATGTTCATACGGATGAGTTGCGGATCTTCGATTTGTTGATTGAAAAAGCCTCTGCGGTACAATTGCCGGTAATTCCGATGGAGGTAGAGGGTTCGGCTTGGATAAGCGGGCATTATTGCGATGAATTTGCCGAAGCGCATGGCAAGACCCTGGTAGTGCGTGAAGCAGCGGGTGCTGCGCTACCGCTTGCGGGCGTAGGTTGTGCAATAGAACGCAATCATCTCGGTCGCATCGCCCTAATCAAAGGCGGCGTGCCGTTCGACCGGAATTCACTGACCGAAGATTACGAGTTGGGTCTCGGCATTATGAACAGGGGGGAACGTACGGTTTTCGCCCGCATCAATGATGCTTCCGGAGTCCTAGTCGGGACGCGCGCGTGTTTTCCAGATACATTGAGTACCGCGGTTCGGCAGAAAACACGCTGGATGATCGGGATTGCTCTTGCCGGATGGGACAGGCTGGGATGGCAGGGCGGCGTGGCCGAATTCTGGATGCGAATGCGGGACCGCAAGGCGATCTTTTCGGCGATTGTTCTTGCCGCCGCCTATCTCTGCATTGTCATTACCGCTTTGCTGCTACTGGGCGATAGCGCCGGATTATACGAACCCAAACCGCCTGATCTGTTGGTCTTACACCTGCTGTTTGCCAATGCCATCATTCTGGTCTGGCGTATCATGGTTCGTGCCTATTTCGTTGCGCGTGTACAGGGAAGACGCGCTGCCCTGCTTTCGATCCCACGCACCCTTATCGCCAATATCATTTCCATATTGGCTGCTAGACGGGCGGTTATCGGATATACGCGGCACTTATTCGGGCAAAAATTGCTATGGGATAAAACGACGCATACCCATTTTCCGACCCTCGGGCTGAAAAAGAACTGAAGCCGAATATGGCCGGCACCTAAGGTTCTCCAAAAAGATCCTGCTGGTTTTCCGGTGAGGCTTTGCGCGCGGATGCGATTTTCTGCGGACGAAGGATGTCATTTCCCACCATGGCTTCAACTTCACCATCGGCAAAGCGAATGAGAAGGTTGCCAGCCGCCTTGGCAGCGGCGGCGTTGTCGATCGTCTTCCCGTCTTTGCCGGCAACATGCGCAAACCCCCGCGCCAATGGCGCTTGGGGATGGAGAGAGATGAGCAGCCGTTCCAACCCTTCCAACCGCGCCCTTCCTTCACGCATACGGCGCTCAACGAGGATCGGCGAGAGCCGCAGCCTTGCCAGCTGGTCGCGCTGCCGGTCGAGCGGACGGCGTAGCAAGGCCGGGGTCAGCCGTGCGGTCGTACCGACAAAAGCGATACGCGCCATATCCGCGCGCCGTTCGAGCCCGCGGCGCAAGCGTTCGCCCAGATCATCGGCACGCTGTTGCCGGGTGGCGATGATATCCTGTGCGCCGGGCATCAAGCGACCAAGCGTTTCCAGCCGTTCTCCCGCGCGCGCCACCAGCCGCCTTAGTCCACCCGTCAGCCGCATTTCGGCACCCGATAGACGCTCAGCCAGATCGAGCCGCACCGGCACTGCCATTTCGGCCGCAGCCGTCGGCGTCGGCGCGCGTAGGTCGGCTGCATAATCGCACAGCGTTGTATCGGTTTCGTGCCCTACCGCAGAGATCACGGGTATGGAGCATTCGGCAACCGCGCGCACAACGGCTTCTTCATTGAAAGCCCACAAATCCTCAATCGACCCGCCCCCCCGCGCGACGATCAGCAGATCGGGCCGTTTCATCAGACCGTCTTCGGGCAGGGCCGAGAAACCACGTATGGCAGCCGCAATCTGCTTTGCCGCCCCTTCGCCCTGCACCATCACCGGCCAAAGTATGACATGACTGGGGAAACGATCCGCGAGTCGGTGCATCATATCGCGAATCACCGCACCGGTAGGCGAAGTGACAATGCCGATAGTTCCGGGCAAATAGGGAATGGGCCGCTTGCGCTGCGTATCGAACAGCCCCTCACCCGCCAGCCTTGCCTTTAGCTTTTCGAAAAGCAGCATCAGCGCGCCTTCACCGGCCAGTTCCAGCCTGTCGGCGACGATCTGATAGCTTGACCGCCCGGCATAGGTGGTCAGTTTGCCCGTCGCGATCACCTCAAGCCCGTCCTCGGGCGCGAAAGGCAAACGCCCGGCATTGCCCTTCCACATCACGGCGTCCAGTTTTGCATCGGCATCCTTCAAGCCGAAATAGAGATGACCCGAAGCGGCGCGTTTAAACCCCGATAATTCCCCGCGCACGCGCACATGGCCAAAACGATCCTCAACCGTACGCTTTAGGGCATTCGAAATTTCGGATACCGACAAAGGCGGGGCATTGCTGCCCGCCTTTGCCTCGGCTAACAGCCGCGCATCGTTGTCGTCTTCGTAATTGGGGGAGTCCATCGCTTGAATATCTTGCTTATCGGTTCGGGTGGACGTGAACATGCGCTGGCCTGGCGGCTTTCGCAATCACCGATTTGCGAAAAATTATTCGCAAGCCCTGGAAACCCAGGGATAGCCAAAATGGCAGAATGTGTCTCATGCGATCCTGCAGATCATGCCGCCGTCACAGCTTTTTGTCAGAAAAACGCTATAAAGTTTGTCGTTATCGGGCCCGAAGCGCCTTTGGTCGATGGCTTGGCCGACAGCCTGCGGGCGGCAGGTATCAAGGTTTTTGGCCCGAATGCCAATGCCGCGATCCTCGAAGGATCGAAAGGGTTCGTAAAAGATCTGTGCGCACGCGAAGATATCCCCACTGCCGCTTATGCCCGGCACCATAATAAGGCAGCCGCCCTCGCCGATCTGTCGCGCTTTGGCCTGCCGGTGGTGATAAAGGCCGATGGCCTGGCGGCGGGCAAGGGCGTCATTATCGCCGAAACCGCGGACGAAGCCCATGAGGCGATTGAAACCATGTTTGGCGGTGGCTTTGGCGATGCCGGTGCCGCGGTCGTGATTGAGGAATATATGACTGGCGAGGAAGTCAGCTTCTTCGCGATCAGCGACGGTATTAACGTCGTGCCCTTCGGTTCCGCACAGGATCACAAATGCGTCGGGGATGGGGATACGGGCCCAAACACCGGCGGCATGGGCGCCTATTCGCCCGCACCGATTTTTACCTCCGAACTCGAAGATAAGGTAATGGCACGGATCATCGAACCGACCGTCAAGGCAATGGCGTGCGACAACCGCTTCTATTCAGGGGTACTCTTCGCCGGGCTGATGCTGACGGCGGAAGGCCCGAAATTGATCGAGTATAATTGTCGGTTTGGCGATCCAGAATGCCAGGTTTTGATGATGCGTTTTGAAGGTGATCTGGCTCAGTTGCTGCTTGCAGCCGCAACCGAAGGCGGGCTGGCCGGTGCCCCGCGTCCAACCTTGGCTGACCATGTGGCACTGACCGTAGTCATGGCGGCAAAAGGTTATCCGGGTACGCCTGAAAAGGGTGGACGCATTGTCATTCCTGTTTTGAATGATGCCCATGTCTTTCATGCCGGAACAGCGAAAAAGGATGGGCAATTGGTTGCCAATGGTGGACGCGTATTGAACGTAACGGCGCAGAGAACATCTGTGACAGAGGCACAGGCGGCCGCCTACGCGGCTGTCGATGCCATCGATTTCCCCACAGGTTTTTGCAGACGCGATATCGGCTGGCGTGAGGTGGCACGCGAACAGACGAAAAGGTAACAGCTATGGAAGCTGGTTATGACTGGACAGCTTTTGCCACAGGGTTTGCAGCGGCGCTGATCCTTATCATGATTTTACGCTATAGAAAAAGGCAAAGACCCCCCGCGCGATCTGGATCGGCCGCCTGCATTGCCCGCGGAAATACCATCCGACATCAGACCGACCATCCTGAAAATGCGGGCGGAGGGACACAAATTGGAAGCAGTGAAGCTGTTGTGCGAACGCACCGGTCTTGGCCTTGGAGAGGCGAAAGATGCCGTGGATCGGCTACGTTGAAAATCTTTTACGTGTGTGCTGCTGGACAGATGCGTCAGCTCCGCTAATCTACCGACAATAAAGAATCACACAAAAGTGGTTAGGGGAGTATCGGATATATGGAATCCAGCACCAAGATATTGATCGGTGCGGGGGTCACGGCCTTGTTGGCTTGGGGCTCGCACGCGATGATGGGCAAAGATTTTATCGACCGTCTGGAAAACAGGGTCGAAGCCAAGCTGCAGGATGATGGCACTGCTGGCGTCGATGTTGCCATGGAGCGCGATCCTGCACTGCGCCGGATCGTAATCTTGTCGGGGGATAAGACGCCTGACGAGCGGGCAAAGATCATTGCTGCTGTTAAAGCAATGCCAGGTGTCGCCGATGCGCGCTGGGCCACCGATGGTGCTGTTATGGCTGCCGAACCTGCCGCTGCTGCTGCCAAGGTTGAAGCACCCGCCACGCAGGAAGCGGTTGCCGAATGCCAGAAAGACATCAACGCATTAATGGCGGGCAAGACGATCAACTTTCAATCGGGCAGTGCCTATCTGGCCGAAAACAACACGATCCTGGATGAGGTGGCCGCTGCGCTGAAACCCTGTGTCGGCACCAGCGTCGAGGTGCAGGGCCATACCGATCTGGTTGGCGGTGCCGAGATCAACCAGAAATTGTCGCAGGCGCGCGCCGAAAGCGTCGTGGCCGCGCTCGTCGCCAAAGGCGTGCCCGCCCAGCGCATGACTGCAAAGGGTTATGGCATGACGCAGCCGCTTGAAAATGCCCGCAATGCCGAGGCGAATGCCAAGAACCGTCGTACCGTCTTTTCAATCGCTGCCGCAAGCGCAGCCGCACCCGAAGGAGGCCAGTGACATGGCATTGCTGCTTGAAACATTGCTGTTGCTGCTCATCACCTTCGGGCTGGGGCTGGGGCTTGGCTGGCTGATCTGGAAAGATAGCGGCCGCCGCGTCTGACCGACCATATTCTAATTTAGAGGGGAAAACCGATGATCACACTCATCGTCGAAAACTGGCCGGTCTTTCTGGTCGCATTTCTGATCGGCGTCGCCACCGCCTGGTGGGTCTGGGCGCGCTACCGTATCGAAGCAGTACCTGCTGC
>JBOFLS010000011.1:0-6684 GCA_051657985.1 Sphingorhabdus sp.
CGCTTTACAAGATGATCGTCGATGGTCGCTCGGGTATCGTGGTGGGCCTGCACATGATCGGCCCGGACAGCGCTGAAATCCTGCAGGCAGCGGCGGTTGCGGTGAAGGCGGGGCTAACCAAGCAGGCTTTCGACGATACCGTCGCGCTGCACCCCAGTATGGCCGAAGAATTGGTGCTGATGAAATAGGCTGCATTGCACCGTAGCCTGAGCCTGTCGAAGGGCGCTTCTCAGCTCAACGGAAGCCTTGAGGCGTGCTTCGACAAGCTCAGCACTACGGTAACTTCCTACCCATTTACCCTATCCGATAAGGTACCACGCTCCGCCGGTCGGGGTCGACGATGATCTCACGGTCGCTGGGCGGGAAAGCGCGTTGGTCGCAATCGGGGCGGGGGCAGAGGCGGCAGCTGATGCCGATCTTGGTAGCGTTGCCTCCCCCTAGATCAAGCCCGTCGGCATAGATGAACTCACGCGCATGGTCGATTTCGCAGCCCAGCGCGACGGCATAGCGGCGCGGGGCGCGGGCATAGCTGCCCGATGGCTTCACCAGTCCCTTCGCCATCGAGACATAGCGCACGCCATCGGGCGTTTCAGCGAGTTGGACAAGGATACGATCGGGGATCGCTACTGCTTCATGCACGATCCATAAGGGGCAGGCACCGCCAAAACGGGCGAATTGCAGCCGCGTGGCGCTGTGTCGCTTGGTAATATTGCCCGCCATGTCCACCCGGCAGAAGAAGAAGGGGACCCCACGCGCATTGGGTCGCTGCAAAGTCGAGAGCCGATGGCAGGCCTGTTCGAAGCTGACATGGAAGGCCTGGCATAACCGGTCGATATCGTGCCGTACGCTGCGTGCTTCCTCGCGAAAACGGCGATAGGGCATCAGAATTGCCCCTGCAGCATAGTTGGCAAGGCCGACCGATAGCAACTGGCGCGAGGCGGGGGTACGCAGCTTGGCGTTTTCCACCACTGCGCTGATTTCGTCTCGCAGCGCCATGGCGGCTAGCTGATGCGCGAGCTGGAAACGCCGGCTTTCGGCAGGTTGGCTCTGATCGACCACCAGATGGCCCATTTCGGCGTCGAAGTCGCGCAATCCGGCATTGTGCGAATAGAGCAGCGAAATCGACAGCGCATTGCGCAGATACAGTTCCAGCCCCTCGACCGCGGGGGTAAGTTCCGAACCGCGCAACCTGTCTCCCAACGCCTCGGCTGCACGGTCCAATATGTCGACATAATTGCCCGAGTTATGAAACCAGTCGCGCACTTCCTCCCAGGGCAGGCGTGAACCGCCGGCATTCTCGCTCGACAAGGCTTCATCGACGATCTGCAGCCGCTGGCCGGCATGCAGATAAGCCTGATGCAGGGCGATGAACTGGTCGGCAAGAGCTGGCTGTTGTTCTGATATGCGCGCAAGTTGATCGGGCGAGAGCGGAGCGGGGAAAAGCGGATCGGCAGCGGCTTCGCGCAAGGCGGCAAAGCGGCGGGTGGCGGCGTCTTCCTCAAAACCCTGCCAATCCAGCGGGAAATCGCGGGTGAGAATGTCCAGCAAAGCAGTGGTCAGCGGTCGGTCGTCATGCTCGATCTGCGACAAATAGGAGACCGAAATGCCGAGGCGTTCAGCCATCTCAAACTGGCGCAATCCAGCCCCAGCGCGAAGCGCCTTCAACTTCTCTCCGGCAAAAACCCGCCTTTTGGCCATATGAACGCCTTGAAACCTCGGTGCTCTCTGCGCCACTGCTCGATAAAATTTTGTGTTTCACGCAGAGGCGCAGAGATCGCAGAAAGAAAATACGGTACTTTGCAAAATTGAACTTTGCAACTTTGCAATTTCACATTGGACTTTGCGGATATACTGTCGCAAACGATGCGGCTTGGATTTAGGGGAGACCTATGTCAGCCAACATTGCAGAACTCGAACGCCGTCGCGAAGCGGCCAAAATGGGCGGCGGGCAGAAACGGATCGATGCCCAGCATGCCAAGGGTCGACTGACTGCCCGTGAACGCCTGCTGATCCTTCTCGATGAAGGTTCGTTCGAAGAACTCGACGCCTATGTCGAACATAATTGCACCGACTTCGGCATGCAGGACCAAAAGATCCCGGGTGATGGTGTGGTGACAGGATCCGGCACGATCAATGGCCGTCTCGTCTATGTTTTCAGCCAGGATTTCACCGTTTTCGGGGGCTCACTATCCGAAGCGCATGCGATGAAGATCTGCAAGGTGATGGACAACGCCATGAAGGTCGGCGCGCCGGTTATCGGCCTGAACGATAGCGGCGGCGCGCGCATCCAGGAGGGTGTGGCTAGCCTGGGCGGCTATGCCGAGGTGTTCCAGCGCAATGTGCTGGCATCGGGTGTGATCCCGCAGATCAGCGTAATCATGGGGCCTTGTGCGGGCGGGGCGGTTTATTCACCAGCGATGACGGACTTCATCTTCATGGTGAAGGATTCAAGCTACATGTTCGTGACCGGTCCCGATGTCGTAAAGACCGTGACCAATGAAGTGGTGACGCAAGAGGAATTGGGCGGGGCGGTTACGCATACATCCCGGTCGGGCGTCGCCGACAATGCGTTCGATAACGATATCGAGGCACTGCTCTGCGTACGCGATTTCTTCGACTATCTGCCGGAAAATAACCGTATGGGCGTGCCCGAGCGGCCGACCGACGACCCGTGGGACCGGCAGGAAGACAGCCTCGATACGATCATTCCGCCCAACGCCAATCAACCCTATGACATGCATGAGGTTATCCGCAAAACGGTGGACGAGGCCGACTTCTTTGAAGTGCAGCCGACGCATGCAGCGAATATCATCATCGGTTTCGGGCGGATCGAGGGGTGCACGGTGGGCGTGGTCGCCAACCAGCCGATGGTGCTGGCAGGTGTGCTGGATATCAACTCCAGCCGAAAGGCTGCGCGTTTCGTGAGATTCTGCGATGCATTTGAAATCCCGATCATCACTTTCGTCGACGTCCCCGGCTTCCTGCCCGGAACGGCGCAGGAATATGGCGGGATCATCAAACATGGCGCAAAACTCCTCTTCGCCTATGCCGAAGCGACCGTGCCCAAGATCACCGTCATCACGCGGAAAGCCTATGGCGGCGCCTATGACGTGATGGCGTCAAAGCATCTGCGCGGCGATTTGAACTATGCCTGGCCCACCGCCGAAATTGCCGTGATGGGCGCGAAGGGCGCGGTGGAGATCATCTTCCGTTCGGACATAGGCGACCCGGAGAAGATTGCCGAGCGGACGAAGGAATATGAAGACCGATTTGCCAATCCCTTTGTGGCGGCTTCGAAAGGGTTCATTGACGAGGTCATCTACCCGCATTCGACGCGGCGGCGGATTGCCTTGGGGTTGCGGAAATTGCGGAACAAGGGGCTGGAGAACCCTTGGAAGAAGCATTGTAATATTCCGTTGTAAACCAAGTGGACTATCTTTTGATCATTCTGTGTTTTGTGATTGCAGCCATGCTCTTCCGGTTTGCATTCCTGGCCTATCGAAAGAAGGCGATTTGGCATTCGTTTTCAAGGACATGGGAGAAATCTAAGCTTTATCCATTTGACGTTTTCTGCTTTTCGGTGATTGGACTACTTACAGCAGTCGCACCTGTGATTGTTATGATGAGGCAATAAAATGAAACTAGGCCGTCTCAACCATATCGGCATCGCAACGCCGTCTATCGCTAATAGCATCATCTTCTACCGCGACGTGATGGGCGCGACCAAGATTCATGAACCCTTCGATCTGCCCGAACAGGGGGTAAAGGTATGCTTTGTCGATACGCCAACCCACCCTTCGACAGGCTCAGGGCAAACGGATTTTGGTGGAACGCAGATTGAGCTGATCGAGCCGCTGCCGGGGAACACCTCCATTGCCTCCTTCCTGGAGAAGAACCCGCAAGGAGGCCAACACCATCTCTGTTACGAAGTGCCCGATATCCATGTAGCCAAGGCGGAGTTCGAGGCAATGGGGAAGCGTGTGCTGGGCGAACCGCGGATCGGGGCGCATGGCACGCTGATTTTCTTCGTGCATCCAAAGGATATGGGCGGGGTGCTGACCGAGATTATGGAGACGCCGCCAAAAACTACGCATGGGACGCATTGATCTTGAATTGCCGTCACCCTGAACTTGTTTCAGGGTCTATTCCTCCTCTCGGAGCGATGGTTGCGGCTGATAAATGGATGCTGAAACAAGTTCAGCATGACGATTCTGAGAGGATAGCGAAGTTCTTATGACCTACGAAACGATCACCCTCGACATCAGCGACCAGATCGCCACCATCACACTCAACCGCCCCGAACGGCTGAACGCGGCTTCGCTCGATATGGCGGATGAGATCAATGATGCCATCAGCGGCAATCTTGGGGATGCGCGCGTATTGCTGATGACGGGTGCGGGAAGGGCATTCTGTTCGGGTGCTGATTTACAGGCGCGGGGCAGTGCTTCGGCGGTTTCGGGCGGAGAAGTCAGCTATGCTGCACTCACCCGCCATTACAACCCGATGATGTTGAAACTGGCGCGGCTCGACATGCCGGTGATTACGGCCGTGAACGGCCCGGCGGCGGGCGTGGGCTGCTCGATCGCGCTGTGCGGCGATTTCGTGCTGGCGGGGAAGAGCGGCTATTTCCTGCAGGCTTTCGTCAATATCGGTCTCGTCCCCGATGGCGGCGCCAGCTGGATGCTGCCGCGTCTGGTTGGCAAGGCGCGGGCGACGCAGATGATGATGCTGGGTGAACGCATTTCGGGCGAGCAGGCCGCGGATTGGGGCCTGATCTACAAATGCACTGAGGATGAAGAGCTGATCGGAGAGGCTCGTGCGTTGGCCACAAGGCTCGCCAGTGGGCCGACCATTGCTTATGGAACAATGCGCAAGAACATCCTGACAGCTTTGGAAAACAGCTATGCAGAAGCATTGCTGGCAGAAGCCGAAGGACAAAAGATAGCTGGCGGCACAGAGGATGCCCGTGAAGGCGGCAAAGCATTTCTCGAAAAGCGCAAGCCGGAGTTTAAGGGTAGGTAATTCCCCTTTGGTGTCTTTGGTGTCTTTGGTGCTTTGGGTGAGCCGATTTTATGTCACCCAAAGCACCAAAGACACCAAAGATTTTTTGGATTTGATTGATGGCGAATATCGACGATTGGAAAAAAGCGGCTGAGAAAGAGGTCAAGGGCCCAGAGGCTTTTAGGGACCTGACCTGGCACACACCAGAGGGCTTTGCGATCAAGCCGCTTTATACGGCGGAAGACGCTGGCGATCCGGGGTTGCCCGGGTTTGCGCCGTTTACGCGCGGAGTGCGGGCCTCGATGTATGCGGGGCGGCCATGGACTATTCGTCAATATGCGGGCTTTTCAACGGCTGAGGAGTCCAACGCTTTTTATCGTCGCAATCTGGCGGCGGGGCAGAAGGGGCTCTCCGTCGCCTTCGATCTTGCCACGCACCGCGGCTATGACAGCGACCACCCGCGGGTCGTCGGCGATGTGGGCAAGGCAGGTGTGGCGATCGATACCGTCGAGGATATGAAAATCCTGTTCGACGGCATCCCGCTCGATCAGATGTCGGTGTCGATGACGATGAACGGCGCGGTCATCCCGATCCTCGCTTTCTTCATCGTCGCGGGGGAAGAGCAGGGCGTTTCGCAGGCTCAGCTCGACGGCACGATCCAGAACGATATTCTGAAGGAGTTCATGGTCCGCAACACCTATATTTACCCGCCCGAACCATCGATGCGGATCGTTTCGGACATCATCGCCTATACCAGCGCCAATATGCCCAAATTCAACAGCATTTCGATTTCGGGCTATCATATGCATGAAGCGGGGGCAACGGCTGTGCAGGAGCTGGCCTTCACGATTGCGGACGGCAAGGAGTATGCCAAGCGCGCGATGGCGACGGGGCTGGATATCGATGCCTTTGCCGGGCGTTTGAGCTTCTTTTTCGGCATCGGCATGAACTTCTTCATGGAGGTTGCCAAGCTGCGCGCCGCGCGGACGCTCTGGTGGCGGGTGATGGATGGGCTGGGCGCGAAGGATGAGCGATCGAAGATGCTACGCACCCATTGCCAGACTTCGGGGGTGAGTTTGCAAGAGCAAGACCCCTATAACAACGTCATCCGCACCACGGTCGAGGCGATGGCGGCGACTTTGGGCGGCACGCAATCGCTCCACACCAATGCGCTCGATGAGGCCATTGCGCTCCCCACCGATTTCTCCGCGCGTATCGCGCGCAACACGCAGATCGTGCTCGCCGAAGAGACGGGCATCACCAAGGTCGTCGATCCGCTGGGCGGGTCTTACTATGTCGAGGCGCTGACCCAGATGCTGGTCGACGATGCTTGGAAGATCATCGAGGAAGTCGACGCAGCAGGCGGCATGACCGCCTATGTTGGTACCGGCAGGCCCAAGGCGATGATCGAGGAAGCCGCCGCCGCGCGCCAGGTGCGGGTGGACCGCGCTGAGGATGTGATCGTCGGGGTGAACAAATATCGCCTGACGGATGAGGAACTGCTCGATACGCTGGAGGTGGATAACGCCGCGGTGCGTGAGAGCCAGATTGCGCGGATCAAGGCTGTGAAGGCTGGCCGGGATGAGGCAAAGTGTCAGGCGGCGTTGGCGGCTTTGGCAGAGGGTGCCCGAAATCCTCCCCGGCACGGGGCGGGGGACCATGCGCAGCAAGGTGGAGGGGCCC
>JBOFLS010000012.1:0-3506 GCA_051657985.1 Sphingorhabdus sp.
AGGCTGGGGTCCATCACCTGACAATCGGGTTTACAACTGGTCCATTGCGCAAACCGCAAGCCAAGGTGATGGACCCCAGCCTTCGCTGGGGTGACGAGTATATGGTAGTGAAAAGAATTCCCCTGAATCATCACCGCCGCCCCTTAACGATAGGGCGCATCGGCGGCAAGGTTTGCGGCGATTGCACGCTCCCATTTATCGCCATTGGCCAGAAGCTTGTCCTTGTCATAGAGCAGCTCCTCACGCGTTTCGGTGGCATATTCGAAGTTCGGGCCTTCGACGATGGCATCCACAGGGCAAGCCTCCTGACAGAAACCGCAATAAATGCACTTGGTCATATCGATGTCATAACGCGTGGTCCGCCTGGATCCATCCTCGCGCGGTTCGGCCTCGATGGTGATTGCCTGCGCGGGACACACCGCCTCGCACAGCTTGCACGCGATGCAGCGTTCCTCGCCATTGGGATAACGGCGCAGCGCATGCTCCCCGCGAAACCGCGGCGAGATCGGATTCTTCTCGAACGGATAATTGAGCGTCGCCTTGGGCTTGAAAAAATATTGCAAGGTCAGCCAATGCGCCTTGACGAATTCCCAAAGGGTGAATGACTTTATAAGATGAGCTATCATGAGCTTGTTTCCAAATTCCTCCCCGGAACGGGGAGGGGGATCATGCAAAGCATGGTGGAGGGGCACGGGAGGTACAGGGCAACGTCACATATCCACGCACGTGCCCCTCCACCACCTGCGGTGGTCCCCCTCCCCCGTTGGGGGAGGAATTCCCAAAGCGTGAAGAATTTGATGAGATGGGCGATGGTGGTCATGAAGCATGAATCCCATGCACTTCTTTTTTTTCGCCATCCCAATGCCCCGTCCACATCAGATAGCCACTCACCAGGCACACCCAGAAGAGCGAGATCGGCAGGAACACCTTCCATCCCAGGCGCATCAACTGGTCATAGCGATAGCGGGGCACGGTGGCCTTCACCCAGCTGAAGATGAAGAAAAAGAACAGGATCTTCGCAAACAGCCAGATGATCCCCGGCACGGCATAAAGCGGGGCCCAATCGACCGGCGGCAGATATCCGCCCCAGAACAGCACCGCATTCAGCGTGCACATCAGCAGCACATTGGCATATTCGCCCAGCCAGAATAGCGCAAAGCTCATCGAGGAATATTCGGTCTGATAGCCCGCGACCAGCTCGCTTTCCGCCTCGGTCAGGTCGAACGGCGCGCGGGCGGTTTCGGCCATTGAGCTGATCAGGAACATCACCGCAATCGGGAACAGCAAAAGGTTGAAACCGAAGGCGTTTACAAAGCCCAGCCCATGCCCGCGCTGCGCCTCGACAATGCCGAGCATGTTGAATGTACCGGCCCACAATACAACGCTGATCAGGATGAAACCGATAGAGACTTCATAGGAAATCATCTGCGCCGCCGCACGCATCGCGGAGAAGAACGGATATTTGGAGTTGGACGCCCAACCCGAAATCACTACGCCATAGACCCCTAGCGAACTGATCGCGAGGATGTAGAGTAGCCCCACATTGATATCCGCCAGCACCGCACCCGAATTGAACGGGATCACCGCCCAGGCCATCAAGGCGACGGTGAAGGTGATAATCGGCGCGATCAGGAACAGCCCGCGGTTGGAGGCGCTTGGGATAATAGTTTCCTGCAGGAAAACCTTCAGGCCATCGGCAAAGCTCTGCAGCAGACCAAAGGGCCCGACAACATTCGGCCCCCGCCGCAGTGCCATTGCCGCCCAGATCTTGCGATCGGCATAGATGATCATCGCGACCGCGAGCATCAGAGGCAGTGCGATCAACAGGATACCGGAAACGGTGGCCAGGCCCCATGCCCATTCGTAGGATAGGCCAAGCGATTGGAAGAAGGCGGTCATGTTCAATTCCTCCCCGGCACGGGGAGGGGGACCACGCCCAAATCTTCTTTGGGCATGGTGGAGGGGCGCGGGAGTAGCAAGGCGACGTTGAGTGGCAACGCACGTGCCCCTCCACCACCTGCGGTGGTCCCCCTCCCCCGTTGGGGGAGGAATTTAGCTAAAACGCTCATTCCGCCGCCTCCAAAAACTCTTCGCCATGCACCAGCTCAGCCGAACAGCGCTGCATCGTCGGCGAGGCGCGGCAGATGCTGTTGGTCAGATAGAAATCCTTGATCGGGTAATCGGCTATTCTGCCAGAGAGGATGGCAGGCAGTTTGGGTTCCACCCAGCCATAATCAGCCAGCCCTTCAACGCCAAGCGCCGGAACGGCCCGCGCCATTGCACCGCGCAGTTCATCAAGGCTGTCGAATGGCAAAGTCTTGCCGAGCACTTGCGAAAGCGCGCGGAAGATCGCCCAATCCTCACGCGCATCGCCCGGGGGGAACACCGCCCGTTCGCCACGCTGCACCCGGCCCTCAAGGTTCACATAGGTACCGGATTTCTCGGTATAGGCCGCACCCGGCAGGATCACATCGGCATGATGCGCTCCGGCATCGCCATGATGCCCGACATAGACCTTGAACGTCCCGGCAAACAGGCTGTAATCGACCTCATCCGCGCCCAGGAAGAAGGCCAGCTTCGGTTTTTTCGTCGCCAACGCCTTGATGCCGCCATCATACGCATAGCCCAGCATCAGCCCACCCATTCGGGCGGCGGCGAAATGAAGAACGTTGAAGCCGTTCCAAGCTTCACGGATCAGCTTATACTTCTTGGCGAAGGCGAGCGCAGCCCCGTGCACGCCTTCATAACGCAAGGCCCCGCCGCCAACGATGATCGCCGGGCGCTCGGCATTCTTCAGCGCATCGGCCAAGGCCTTGGGCGCTTTGGTGAGTGCAGACAAATCATCACCCAGCCATTCGACCTTGTAGGTCAAATCGGTCTGCGGCCCGATCGCGAACACTTTCGCGCCGCGCCTGCGTACCGCCTTCTGGATACGCGTGTTCACAAGCGCTGCCTCACGCCGCACATCGCTTCCCACAAGCAGGATGACGTCGGCATTTTCGATCCCGGCAATCGTCGTGTTGAAATTCACCGCCGACAGCGACGATGTATCATAGGCAAGCCCGGTCTGGCGCCCTTCGAGCATCGCCGATCCCGCCAGCTCGCGCGCGGCGAACAGCGTTTCGCAATCGACCAGATCGCCCGCGATCACTGCCGCTTCACCGGTCCAATGCGCCTTCACCGTCTCAAATGCCTCAGCCCAGCTGACCGCAACCAGCCTTCCGTCGCGGCGCAGATAGGGCTTATCGAGACGGCGTGACGTCAGCCCTTCACAGGCATAGCGCGTCTTGTCGTGCGCCCATTCCTCGTTCACATCCTCGTTGATGCGCGGCAACACGCGCAGCACCGCCCTGCCCCGGCTATCGACACGGATGTTGGTGCCGACGGCATCCATGACGTCAATCGAGGGCGTTTTCTTCAGCTCCCAGGGTCGCGCCTCGAACGCATAAGGCTTGCTGGTCAGCGCGCCGACCGGGCACAGGTCGATCACATTGCCCGAAAGCTCG
>JBOFLS010000013.1:0-2817 GCA_051657985.1 Sphingorhabdus sp.
CGCTGGGGCAAGTCGCTATCGGAACTGCCAATTGAACATCCCGCACACGACATGATTGCCTGGTATCTGGCTCAAATCGTTGTCACCATGCAGGCAATTTTTGAGCCCGGACGCATCATTTTTGGTGGTGGGGTAATGGCAACGCCGGGACTTATTGAAAATGTCAGGGTGCAAGCTGCCAAATTAGGCGGGGACTATTTTCGCAGCGACGCCGGTGAAATTGTCGTATCGCCAGGATTGGGCGATGACGCGGGACTTCTTGGCGCCTTGGCATTGGCCCATCGCGCCTCCGTGCCTTCCGAATGAATATCGATCCAACCGTAACCCGCGACTAGACTTGTTTTCCGTGATTTCCGGGCCGTGAAATGTCCGGTTTCACTCGAAATCACTCTAAAGTTTGCACATCGGCTAGCCGAATACGCAACGGCGATTACGCAATCTGCCTTACCGCTTAATCATTCTATGGCGGCCTTCCTTATTGTCCCACAGTTAAAATATTTCGGCGGTTGCGCGAGGGCTTTAGGCTGAATATGGCGGTTGGAAGTCAAGAGGGAAAAGCCATATGAAGACCCGCGCCGCTGTAGCTTTCGAGGCGAAGAAGCCTTTGGAGATTGTCGAGCTGGATCTTGAAGGACCTAAAGAGGGCGAGGTTTTGGTCGAGATTATGGCGACGGGGATTTGCCACACCGATGCCTATACGCTGGATGGTTTCGACAGCGAGGGGATATTCCCCAGTATCCTCGGCCATGAAGGGGCTGGCATCGTGCGCGAGGTGGGCGCTGGCGTAACTTCGGTAAAACCCGGCGACCATGTGATCCCGCTCTACACCCCCGAATGCGGCCAGTGCAAAACCTGCCTTTCGGGCAAATCGAACCTGTGCACCGCGATCCGCGCCACGCAAGGGAAAGGCTTGATGCCCGATGGGACGACGCGGTTCAGTTACAAAAGCCAGCCGATTTATCACTATATGGGTTGTTCGACCTTCTCCAACTTCACCGTCCTGCCAGAAATCGCGGTCGCCAATATCCGGCAGGACGCGCCGTTTCAGACCAGTTGCTATATCGGCTGCGGGGTCACCACCGGTGTCGGTGCGGTCACCAAGACCGCCAATGTGCAAGCAGGCGACAATGTCGTGGTATTCGGTCTGGGCGGGATCGGCTTGAATGTCATTCAGGGCGCAAAGCTGGCCGGTGCCAGCAAGATCATCGGCATCGACATCAATCCCGACAGGGAAGATTGGGGCCGCAAGTTCGGGATGACCGATTTCCTCAACAGCAAGGGGATGAGCCGCGAAGAAACGGTGGCCAAAATCGTCGAGATGACCGATGGCGGCGCGGATTACAGCTTTGATGCGACCGGCAACACCGAGGTTATGCGCACCGCGCTCGAATGCTGCCACAGGGGTTGGGGCACCAGCATCATCATCGGCGTGGCCGAGGCCGGCAAGGAAATTGCCACCCGTCCTTTCCAGCTGGTCACCGGGCGCAACTGGCGCGGTACGGCCTTCGGGGGTGCCAAGGGCCGCACCGACGTACCCAAGATTGTCGACATGTATATGGACGGCCAGATCCAGATCGACCCGATGATCACCCATATCCTCAGCCTGGAGGATATCAACAAGGGCTTTGACCTTATGCATGCAGGCAAAAGCATCCGAAGCGTGGTGGTCTATTGATGCCCGCAAAGGTAAACCTAGACGAAAAGTTCGGTGCGTTTGCCGATCATTGGGCGCCGCGCATTGTCGCCCGCTACAACGACAATGAGATCCGGCTGGTGAAGGTCGAAGGCGAGTTTATCTGGCATAGCCATGCTGATACCGACGAGCTGTTCCTGATCATCGATGGCGAACTGGAAATGGAATTCCGCGACCGCATCGAAATCCTGCGCCCTGGCGAGATGATCGTCGTTCCGCGCGGCACCGAGCACCGGCCTTGTGCGCGGAAGGGGGAAGTCAAACTGCTGCTGATCGATCCGAAAGACACACCCAATACGGGCGACCAAAAGACGGCAACACTTGCGATCGACCTTTAAATTGAAGGAGGAAAACTATGTTTACGCATATCATGATTGGTAGCAACGACGTTACACGATCGAAGCAATTTTATGACGCTGTCATGCCCGCACTTGGTTATCAGCCTTCGCAATCACCCGATGATGCCCGTTGGCATTTTTACGGAAATTTCGGTAAGGGTATGATTGGCGTGGGCAAGCCCGCCAATGGCGAGGCCGCGACTTTCTCGAATGGGGGAACAATCGGCCTTAGTGCCGAAACCAAGGAACAGGTCGATGCCTGGCATGCCGCCGGCATTGCCAGCGGCGGGAGCTGCGAAGGTGAACCCGGGCCAAGAGCCAACGCGCCGGGTAACGCCTATGGTGCCTATCTGCGCGATCCTGATGGAAACAAACTCTGTGCCTTTTGTCAGTTGAAGGATTGATCGATGTTCAGCCATATCATGCTCGGTGCAAACGACGTTGTGGCATCGAAAGCCTTTTACGATGCCACACTCGGCGCGCTTGGCCAGAAACCCGGCCGTCAGGATGAAAAAGGCCGCGTCTTCTGGATGACGCAAAGCGGAATTTTTGCGATCAGCGCGCCGATCGACGGCAATGCGGCAACCGGCGCCAATGGCGGCACGATCGGCTTTTCCGCAAATTCGCCCGAAGAATGCGATGCCTGGCATGCGGCAGGCCTTGCCCATGGCGGCACCGCTATCGAGGATGCCCCCGGCGTGCGTGAGGGTGCCGGAATGAAGCTGTATCTGGCCTATCTGCGCGATCCGGCCGGTAACAAGATCTGCGCCATGTACCGTATGCCAT
>JBOFLS010000014.1:0-19541 GCA_051657985.1 Sphingorhabdus sp.
TACCCTCCAAGCGCAGCGAAGTGGCGTTCGAGCTCACCTACCGTGCGCCCGTCACCGATTGGCTGACGCTGCAGCCCGATGCCCAATATGTGCTCAACCCCGGCGCCACCCCCGGCATCCGCAACGCGCTGATCTTTGCCTTGAGAGCCGAGTTCGCCTGGCGCGTCTTCGGTAAACAATGATAGGCTAAGATGAACAAAGCTGTGCAATAATGAACATTAAACCACAGAAAAGCTGTGATTTAATGAACATATATGGATTTCGGGGAATAGCAAGGTGGCGGACAGGGTGTCCGACAATGGACGCCCTATGCGATTGAAATTATTGCGCTAATTGGGGTTTCTGATACCCGTCTTACCGCGTGCCTTACCCTAGCAAGGGCATGGATTTTAGGCGCTTCATAACAGACTTCAGCGAATCAGCGAACCTCACTTTAGCGAGCGCGCCAACCTCAACTATTCTTGCAGAGCGGCCAGCGCCGAGGTAGCACTTCAATCTGTTGATGCGGACTTGGCGAACTGTAAAGCTAACGCTGAATGTTTCCCAAAATTCCGAGTATCATAGATGAAAATCGAACGCTATGCATCGATGGTATGGGGGAACTGAATGGCAAAAAATGATATCCTGCGCGCATTGCAAAAGCGCACATCCATCCGTGTTGCACGCCGATTGCTAGCGAAGAACGGTTTCCCTAGAGGAAGCGGTTGGGAGCAAATCGAAGAAAAGCTCAAAGATAAACTTGTTGTTGCCAAGGCCGATTACAACGGACTGCAAAATTCGCTACGCGAGTTGCTCGTCGTTGGGGATAAAAATATCCGCGTATTCAAGCTGCCGAATGCTGATGCGAAGGCTCTTAGAGATAGGATCGCTGCATTTCGTATCAATCAAAACAGCGTCTTCTCAACACATTTCCCTTTACCAGTCCCAGATAGCATTCTTGATGGGTTGCCTGCCCAATCACCAATTCCCGTTGCGAAGTTTCAATCTGACAATCTAACCGGTGTGCTTTTTTCGTCAGTGGTCGTCGTAGAGCAACGCGAGAAAATTCTACCGTCAAAAGTTGGAGCAGCCATCGCTGCTAATTATGACGAGATCATCGGCATCAGAAAGGTGAAAATCCAAACCTTTGACGCTTTGTTGATGTCGAAGAAAAACAGTTACGTATACATACTATCAGATGCGCACCAAGATCAGAGTCAAGTAATGTGCCATGGTCTCCAGTCCGGCATGGCTAATGCTGTAAATAAATTCGCGGCGTCAAAGGTCATAAATAATTCTGTTAATCTTTTTCCAATCATTCAACCGCTTTACGAAAGCGAATCAGGATTTGTTAAAACCTTGTTCTGGACTACGACAACATCATCTGGTAAGCACGAATGGATGCGTGGGTCAGGAGTATGCCTGCGCGAAGAGATTGCCCACAAGGCGGCGATGGACGCTCTGGGCGGTGGCTTCATGACATACGGAATTGAGTTGGAATGGGGTTTGGACGAGGTGGAGGGTTATACGCCTCGCCCAATGCTGTCGGTCGTTGGCATATACAGGATGCTGCATGAAGCGAAGCCCCATCTAGGCGACGCTGCCGTGTGGGGATGCGCCAGCCTGAGCGAATTTGAGTATGTTTTAAAGGAATTAATGGTTCACCTGAACGGAAGCAAAACGATTTAATTGATGCGGCGATTTGAAGCCATAGAACGTGCGATAGCAGATAGGTGGGGTTCTGATCCCGCTGTCCACGTATGTCATGTGATCCTAGAATACGCAGTCTCAAAGCCCGCCGAAGAGACAGTCATGCTCACATTCGGGGATTTCAAAAAGCTTGCCGGTGCCGACTACGATCAGGAAGAGTTGCAGAGGGCAGTCGCTATCCTTGTTTCGCGCTACCATGCGCTCGAAATGCGGCTCGTCTTCATAGATGACGAAGAAGGCCCAATCTATCTCGAACCCTACGAGCAACAGGATTTTATCGATACGGGCAAACTGACTCATCCCAAACGTGGCGTCGTAGTTGATGGCGGCGAAGATCGGACGTTTCCCTACTACGTTGCAAAGCCCCAAAAGTTGCTCGAAGAGATGGCGGTTTGATGGACGGTCCGTCATGGGCACAAATGGAATTTGCTGCCAAAACTACCCCTGACAAGATTCGGCTGAAGCTGATGCGTGGCGTGACGTGCTATGATGAGTTTTCGGATTTGATCCAGACCGCGATAAATTACTCCATTGGCGAAATGGTAAAAGAAAAGAATATCATCAATCCTGCCGGTAAACTCAAAAGCCGAATGAATGAGGATCAATTGACCCTCATGTTGTCAAAGCCACTGAAGGGGATGGGCTTCGACATATCCCATAGCAAAAATATCGGTGGAAATTGCGACATATCAATCGAAGGCGCCTCGGAAATGCTCTGGCTCGGGGAAGCTAAAATCTACACTAGCTACGGTAAGCTGATGGGCGGTTTTCAGCAACTTTGCGACCGATACGCGACGGGTATGCCTAACCAAACCAATGGCGCAATGCTGTTCTATTTCTTTAACGGTAAGGTCGCGGGCATTATGAAGAGTTGGCGGCGGTATCTCGAAAAGACCCGCGCGAAGCTTGCCGCCGCTGATGTTGATGGCCATGTGTTACAGTTCCGAACAACCGAACCTCACGCTGCAACAGAAGCACTTTTAACGATTCTGCACATGCCGGTTCCCCTTATGCATGAACCAACTGACATTTTGCCCGCGCCGAAGCGGAAGTGAATCATCGCTTGCGAGTTGGCTAATCATCTGCAACTCAATTTAGGCGGAGCAGCATAATCTGCCCGTGGGGCGTCGTAACCCCAGCAAACGTAGGCCGGTCAAGTTTTATTGGCCGGGCGGCTGTCGCGTATGTCCAAGGCTTGCCTAAAGGCGGCAGCGCCTTGTGCTACGTGCAGGGTTACGAACGCCCGGCTTAGGCCGGGCAAGCTCCAATTTGAATTGGAGGTAAAATGAAAGCTCTGTTGATCCTTTTTCTGGCGGGCGCATCGACACCGCTAATGCCCACACAGTTTGACCTTGCTTGCGAAGGTCAGTTGAAAATTGGGCTGAAGCGACCTGAACCATATAAGTTCCGTTACGTTGTTGATGTTGAGCAAATGAAATGGTGCAAAAACGCTGAAGGCATGGTCAAATGCCCCAAGGTCAACCCGTTGGTTCGCGTTGATGAAACTCGTTACACTTTCCGCGAAAGCGTGCCGGGAGAATCAACTAACTTCGATTATGTTGACCGGCAATCAGGCAAATCATTTGCCTATGACCGTCGCATGGCTTGGAATGAAACCGGCGATTGTAAGGTTGAACCGTTTAGTGGCTTTCCAACGCCAAAATTATAGGGTTGGCGGATATTTTGTCCGCCGCTAGTGCCTTATAGGATATTGAAATTACTGACATTCATGATGGCGCCTGTGCTGGCGTCTTACCCTAAATCTGACTTGGGTTGAACTTGTCGGTGGAAACTCTCAGATAGGCAACTTGAAGGGGGGGGGTATGAATCGAAAAACATGGGGCGGTGCTGCCCTAATCTTAGCTGGTGGCTTCCTTGGCCGTGAGACGTTGGTTTGGGCGTTCAACAAAATTCTTGATGCTGCGAGTTCCGGCGTCAAAGATGGCGTTAACTTTGTCACAATATCTTGGCAAAATGGCGTAGCGGTAGGGCTTATTGCTGTCGGGTTAATATTGGTTCTTTGGCCCAAACCCAAAGCATTCGCGCCGCCACCCAAGAGCTACGGCCATTTGTTCTCTGGTGCTGTTCAAATAATTGAGCGGGTCCGTGACCATCGTGCCGCGCGGTGGCACGAGCGTGACAGGCTAGAGCCGACTGGCGACATTGCCCGCGCTGGTATGTCTCTTTTGCTAACATTTGAAAAAGAAGGTTTCACTGTGCCCCGGTTTGGCGAAGGCCAATATGCTGAAAACGTGGCGGTTGGTTTGGAGTCCTATTTTGCGGCATTGGTTCAGCTAATCTCCCAAGGCCATATTGAAGAAGCAAAATCATTTTCTGTGGCGGCAAGCGAAAGGGCAGTTCAAGCGGCGCGTAGCTTGAATGTTCAAGAGTGGTTTCATCCCGAATTTTAGGGCGAGTTTTGACGTCCAAGCCAAACCGACTGATAGAAGTCCATGACGCTTGCCGCTTCGCCCTGGGCGGCTTCTGCCACAGGGGTTTCAGGCTCTAGGGCGGGCTGTGACCGCTCTGATAGGGCATAGCGGGCAACCATGATGCGAATGCCGCCTAGGGCCGCTCTGGCGCGATCTGCGAAGCTGGAAAGGCTTGCTTCCCCATATAGGCGCGGCACGTCCCGGCTAAGGTTAGACAAGCCGATTATGTCGCCACCGCCTTCATCGGCATACAGCGCGAAGATGATTGGCACCGGCAACCGGCGCAATCTGGCCTTTGCCTCTAACTTGGCAACAGCCGTGCGAAGCCCGCGCCGCCTCATTTGTTGCTCCCATCGCCAAGAGCCGCGTTCACCCGTTCTTCAAGCTCGCTATCAACCATAAGATTTGCCAGCATATTCAGCAAATACGCCAGCTTGGTTGCATCGGCTGATTTGATGGTGCCGTTGCGAGCCTCAACATACAGCCGCCGCAATTCACGCTTCACATCGGAAACGCTATGCAACCGCATTCGGCGGCTAGCTTTCGCCGGGGAGGGGGTAGGGGTTTCAGGAATTGCAGCATTCGTGCCGGACGGGGGCGCACCCCAACCGCCATTTGTTGCATCTGAAGCGGGTGGGAAGTCAGGCCAGCCGGTCATTGTTGCGCCCTCATTCACCGAAAATCGTGCCAAGATTGATTTGGTCCATTGCCGCTTTGCGCGCCACTTCAAGAGCGGTTGCACGCGCCAAAGGCTCATTGTCCTTATTGCGTGCTATTGCCATTGCCCGGCCACCGACTTCAGCTAGGAACGCTATAACGTCCATAGTTACATTTTCAGGCGGTTGTTCAGATTGCCGCTTCTTTTCGGCTTCAATCTCTTGCCAGATTTTGATTTGTGCGCCCGGCGTTGGCATTGGCACGCCAGAATCACCTTCAGCAAAATTTGGATTATCCCAAGACATTTCAATTGCTCCTTTGCCCACAATGGACAGGGGCCAGCCTCACCAGCCCCGCCATGTCAGTTATCGTGCCAGATGACTTTCCCGCGCCGCATGAACCGCCGCCTGTTGAGCGCGAATTTTCCAGTCGCCCGGATTCGTGCCAGCGCGAAGCGAACCAAACATGGTGACACTTCGCGTTCCAGCGTCATTGGCACGTTCAAGGCACACCTTCAGTTGGTCGCGTAACGCAACGCCCTTGGGGTCAACCTTCATCAATACCCGTTCACGAATGCCAACTCGAACTTCAGCGGTAAGGCCGGTCAAAAAGCGGTCCGCTTCAATGAGCGTTGCTAATGTGGCATAGCTCTGCGCTTCAATTAGCTCATTGACCGTTGCCATCCGCTGTTCAGGTTTCATCGCATGAAAGGATGCGGTGATTGCATCAAAGTGAACCGGGTTTGGTTTCAGACCAGCCTTAGTTTCAAGGTCGCTTTCCACGCGCTTCAATTCAGAGTTCAGGCCAGCAAGCGCACGCTCAAACTTTTCATTGAATTTGTGCTGCGAGCTTTCAACCCGTTCCCGCACCTTACGGTCATGTGTTGCGGCTTTATCTTCATCATGCGGGTTAACGCGAAGGTCATTGATGGCATTGCCTTCATCCCATGCGCCGCCAACGGTATCGGCCATAAGTTTGATGGCTGCGTTATCGCCAAAGCTGGCATAATCGAATTGACCGCTATGCAGAGCTTCAGGGGGCAGGTGGAAAGCCTTGGGCAGTTCAGGCACTTCAGCCGGATTGCTAGGCAGTGTAATCATGTTCATTTCAGTATTCCTTTGGGTTAGGCGGACGGTTCATCCGCCGATGAAGCCATTTACAATGTTGAGAAACTTAGCTTTTATGCCATTGTCAGGCTTGGGCCTTACCCTAGGTCTGACCTTTTGATTGCCCACAAGTGGAGGGCTGGAAAGCAGTTCAGCTATAATTTCAGTCATGTTGTCAGTCTTGCTAGTCATACCTTGTCCTTTGAATGGGTTTTAGTGACGCGCTAAAATGGAAAAATGGCAGAAAACGAAGGGTTACAGATAGTATTTTTAATTTTTAATACTTTTAATATGTTCCACCCTTGGCATTGCCGAAAATTCCGCGACTTATTTATTCTGGCATTTCGATTTCCTTTCTGACTATTTCCGCTAAAACGCTAAAACCATTAAAAATGGCAGATTTTCGTCGTTTTTCCTTCAAAGCCCGTTCAAAGCCGCTAAAAGCTCCCTTTGTTGGACTTCAGGATTGCAGCCGGATCAGACACCGCGAATGCGCGGGGGTGCTTGCCAAACGATTGAACCATTTGGGCGGTTGGGATTTCGCGCAGAATGTCAGCTTCAAGCAGTGACTTCAGCGTGCGGGTCAAAGCATCCTTTGCGCCGCGTGCATCATCTTTGAACGCCACCGTTGCCGACAGGCGTTGTTGAATGTGGGCTTGGGTTATCACGCCCGCCCGGTGCATATCCTCTGTGCCATGATACTTGGAGCATTCAGCCCAAGGCTTTGTGCAGTATTCAGCTATGACCCGTAGGGCTTCGCGTTCCTGCTTGCTCTGGTTGCCAGCTTGCACGCCAACGTCACCATTGGCGAATTTGGCGACAAGGGCATTTGTCTGGTCAACTATCAGCCCGGTTGCCCACATGGTTTCATTGATGGTGACAACAGGGGCAAAAGGATTGATGCCAACAGCGCATAGCGTGGCGAGCTTCAGGGCCTTCAGGTGCGCCCGATTCCAAAGTTCGCGTAGCGGTTCAGATGATTGGCCGTTGATTTGGTCAGTCACCCATTGCGCGAACTCGCGGAACTTGGCCTTGGCTTCAGCATCGGCTTCAACAACGTGAACATCATTGCGGCTGTTGAGCGCCAAGCAGTTCCCGCACAAATCGGCCAAGCTCTGAACCAATTGTGGGCATGGGTATGCCGCCTGATATTCGTTTAGGGGCGCACGTTGCCCTTTGGCTTCAATGACCATGAACCGGGGCAACAGCCCGCTTAGAACAACGCCTTCGCTCAACCCTTCATAGACAATGCCGGGCACGCTTTCGCCTAGCAGGGTCAATGCGGGGCTACGAATTAAGCCAGTCTGCTTATCCCGGTCGCTATAGGCCATCGGGTCAAGCACGCTGCCAGCGCCGCTTTTGCCATACAGGTCAAGCAGCGTTGCCTTGAGCATTTGGTCATTGGGGTTGGCTTTGGGGGATGCCAGCCGGTTGAGCATATAGCCGCACTCGCCAGCGACGGTGACAACTGAAGGCTTCTTATCCAGCCACTTTACAAGGCCAGCCGATGACACAAGGGCAGGGCCTTTGAAGTCGCCAGCGGCGGGCACGCTTACCGATACGGCCTGAAGCAGCTTCGATATGCCGCTTGCAGCCGCTTCCTTACCCAAGCCGGTTGACGCCAATAGCAATATGTATTGGTTCAACCCTGCATTAGTATATGTGTTATAGGCTCTGCCAGTTACGCCAGATAGTAAAGCAATAGCGCCAGATAAGGCAATATCTCTATTAGGATGCGGGGCAGCATCATAGATGAACTGGCGAACCATTCCAATCAAACCGGGCGGGTTACTCGCTTGCGCGCTAACATCGCCAATGCTATGCCCCTCTGGCAGTTGAGCTTGATTGCTCCTGTCCTTTGGAGGCCCCGCTACATTGCCCGGTTCACCCGTAGCGGGGCTTTTAAATTCATAAATCATTGGTGTGCCCCTTACGCGGCGGCAGGGGTTGCTTCAGCGGTTTTGCGCTGAATGAAACTCTGAATGTCACTGGCGAGTAGGACAGTTTTACGGCCTAGTTTGACCTTACGAAGCTCTCCGCTGTTGAACATGTTGTAGATCGAAGCTGTTGATAGGCACAATTGCGCCTTAGCTTCATCTATGGTGATAAATCGCTCTTGTTGCATTGAACGGTTCCATTGCTGGCCCGGCGCAACGCAAAGAGGCGGCGGGCATAAATGCCGCCGCCCCTAGGGTTTTCGGATAACTGGCCTTGCCAGCTACCGGCGATTAAATGTTAATGCACGTCGAAAATTCGAATATCAAGTATTAAAACGTGTATCTCCATAGAAAAATTATGAAGGCACGCCTATTTTAGATAAGCCAATTCCAACTACATTATCTTTGCCAATTAAAAACTCACCCCAAGCATTCATTAGTTCAATACGCCGATCAAAGAATTTAGTTCTTAAGTAAGCCGCTTCAGTTTCGTTTGGATTTTTGTGGTTCAATGCTGCTTCAGCTATTTTGTCAGAAAAGTTGGTGGCGTCCGCAACCCAATCCCGAAAACTCGACCGGGCTATGCCGTGGGCAGTTATGCCGATCATAGCGGCGTGAAGGCTCTTGTTGATAGCCACGTCACTTAGCAGCCCGCCAGTCGCGCCGGGGAATATCCGGTTTGTGTCTGGATGCTTGCGTTCAGCCATCGCCTTCAAGATTTGAACGGCTTCAGCGCATAGTGGCACAGAATGGCTTTCTTCATTCTTAGTGCGGTCGCCGGGGATAGTCCAAACGGCATTGTCCAAGTCGATTTCATCCCATGTTCCAGCCCGCACTTCAGTTGAGCGTGCCGCCGTCAGGATGCTAAATCGCATTGCCAATGCCGATACAACATTGGTCTTGGCACGAAGCTTTGCCATGATGCCGGGCACTTCCTGCCAAGGCGGGGCCGCATGTGACTTTAGCTTACCATTGGCCTTGGCAATCTTGCAGGGGTTGGGAAGCAGCTTATCAAGGTTGCCCTTCCAACGTGCCGGATTGCGCCGGTCTATGCCTTCAATGACATAGGCATAATCAATGATGGTTTCGATTCGCTGGCGAACCCGGCTGGCAGTTTCAGTCTTTGTTGCCCACAATGGAAGCAGCAGCTTTTGCACGTCGCCAACGCTGATTTCACCGGGGCGCTTCTTGCCAATGTGCGGATATGCGTATTCAGCTAGGGTGTTGGGCCATTGCTGGCGGTGCTTGGGATTACGCCAGCCGCCTTGGTTTGCTTCGATATATTCAACTGCATATTGCTTGAATGTGGGCATATCAGCTTCAACTTCTTCAGGTTTGAAGCGTTCACGTGGGTCACGGTCATTCGCCAAGTCAGAGCGAGCGAGTTCAGCAACTCCGCGTGCATCTGCCAACGAGCGGGCGGGGAATGCGCCAAGACCGATTTCAACGGGCTTGCCAACGTCGCCAGCCCTAGCCCAACTTGCCTTTTGCGGGACTTTGAAACGAAAAACCCATGACCGGCTTTTGCCTCTAACCCGAAAATACAAGTTGCCACCGTCAGCATGGGAGCCATCGGGAAACGCCTTTAACTGCGTTGCCGAAAGTTTGTTGATGCCAGCCATAACGCCACCTTTCACGCCAAATTACACGCCAGCTTCGTTAGTCTTACCCTTTGCCTTACCCTAGGCGGTAGAAACCGTTAGAAAACCGTGGAAAATGGTGGATACCAGTAGAACGAAAAAGTCAAGGTTTTTCGCCCTTAATGGGCTATTTTTTGCAGTTTTGCGTGATTTAGTGGCGGACAGGGTGGGATTCGAACCCACGGTGAGCTTGCACCCACGCCGGTTTTCAAGACCGGTGCCTTAAACCACTCGGCCACCTGTCCGCATGCGAAGCGGCCCTAGACAGCAAATCATCCGCTGGCAAGCCATGCCGCGATTGGACGCATAATCATTTTGCATACGGGCTTGCGCTAAAATGAGGCGATGGAACGATGATTGGCTTTAGCCGCTTGGCCCGCTTCATCAATCCATGCTATGGCTAACGCGTATTAAGGGTGAATGGAGGATTTGTGCAAATTCTTGGTCGAAAACTGCCTTTGGCCGGTATGGTGTCGCTTACGATTTTAGCCTTGGTCAGCCCGCCTGCGGCCGTGGATGCGCAAGCCCCCAATATGTCGGCCAACAGCGGTCAGACTTTTGCTCAATATCTTCAGATCGTACGCGCACGCGCGGCGCGCGAAGGGGTCAGTCGGGCGACATTGGATCGCACGATCCCTTCGCTTGTTTACCTGCCGCGTGTTGTCGAACTTGATCGGGGGCAACCGGAAACGCCATCCGCACAAACCATCCCGAATTTCGAACCCTATCGTCGTAAACATGTCGATGCTGCCCGCATCAATCGGGGTCGCAACAAATACACCGAGTTACGGGCTTTGCTGCGTCGGGTTGAGGATCAGACAGGCGTTCCCGAAGAAGTCATGATTGCGATCTACGGCCATGAAACAAACTATGGTGCAGTCATGGGCAATTTTCATGCGCCTGACGCCTTGGCCTCGCTTGCCTATGAGGGGCGACGTCGCGAATTGTTCGAGGCCGAACTGATCGCCGTTCTCAAGATGATCGATCGCGGCGTGCCGTCCTACGCTATTACCGGCAGCTGGGCAGGCGCATTGGGTAAGCCGCAATTCCTGCCTTCGGTGTATCTGCGGCTGGCGCGCGATGGTGACGGTGATGGCTATGCCGATATCTGGAAAAGCGAAGCCGATGCGATGAGTTCGATCGCAAATTATTTGATGAATTCGGGCTGGCGCCGCGATGAGCCTTGGGGGTTTGCCGTCAATGTGCCGGCATCGCTTGATCGCAATCGCATTAAAAGCACGCTTGTCGCTCCGCGTTGCGCCCGTGTTTTTGCCAGGCACAGCCGCTGGATGCGATTGTCCGAATGGAAGAAGCTGGGCGTGGTACCGCAGCGCGGTGTTTGGCCGAACGACACTATGCAGGCGGCTTTGATCGAACCCGACGGGCAGGGATCGACGGCCTATTTACTTGGAAGCAACTATCGCGCGATATTGGATTATAATTGCTCTAATTTTTACGCTCTTTCGGTGGGGTTGCTTGCGGATGCGGTACGGAATTAAAATGACAGCAAGCGCGGCAATCGCGCTCGCTTTGATATCCTGCACAAAGGAAACCGGCAAGCCCGGTCGCATTGCCTCGACGCCTGAGCCGATCGCATCCGGAGTGACGGATTATCCGGTAAAAATAGGCGCGCCCTATAAGATCGGCAGTGTCAGCTATGTGCCCGAAGACGTCGCAATGTACGACGATGTCGGCTATGCAAGCTGGTACGGGACCGAAATGGAAGGCCGGCCGACTGCCAATGGTGAAATATTTGTGCCTGCCGGCGTCTCTGCCGCACACAAGACCTTGCCAATGCCAAGTTATGCCGAGGTTACCTCACTCGATACCGGTCGCACGATTTTGGTTCGTATCAACGATCGGGGGCCTTTCGCCAATGACCGGTTGATCGATCTATCCGAAGGTGCGGCGCGTCAGCTGGGTATCGTCGGACAAGGCGTAGCCGGGGTGCGCGTTCGCCGGGTCAACCCACCCGAGCAGGAGAGATCGGCCCTGCGTTCCGGGGTCGCTGCGTCGACTCGTATGGATACACCCGAATCGCTTTTGAAAGTTTTGCGCGAAAAGCTTGCCAAGCTGCCGAAACCATCGGTACGAGCAGCCACACCGCCTATCGCCGCCGAGGTACTACGCGCTGCCAATGAGCAAAAGGCCGCAGTCGCGACGACCGGCAGCGGGCGTTTCGTAAAGGAACGCCGTGGACAAGCTTCATCAACCGCCGAACCTCTGCCGGCTCCCGTTGCGGCAACATCCCCACCTTCAGGTGGCGGTTATGTCGTCCAGCTTGGTGCCTTTTCCACGCGTGCACGGGCCGATACTGTTGCGGGCAAGATCGGTGCCAATGTCGCCAAGAGCAGCGATGGCCGCATCTATCGCGTTCGTTTCGGTCCCTTTGCAAGCGAAGCAGAGGCCCAGGCAGCGCTAACCAAAGCCCGGCAAAAGGGCTATCCACAGGCAAGACTGTTTCGCGAATAAGCTTTGACTGGCGCAGCGCAGTGAAGGCCGTTAACAGGCCGGAATGCGCTGTTGGATTGCTATATTGCTGACGCTGTTCGCCGTGCCCGCGCGCGCCGATATTCCCGCTTTGGAAAGCGAAGCGCCGATAGCCTATCTGATCGACATATCCTCAGGCAGGATATTGATCGATCGGAACAGCACCAAGCGCATTCCGACTGCATCGATGGCGAAGATGATGACAGCCTATGTTGCCTTTGAAGCGATGAAAACCGGTGAAGTGAAGACGGGCACCACCTATTCCGTAAAAGCCGATACCTGGCAAGCATGGAACAACCGTGGCTCGACCATGTTTCTGAAAGCCAATGAAAAGGTCAGTGTCAATGATCTGCTCCATGGCATATTGACGCTTTCGGGAAACGATGCCTCCATCGTATTGGCCGAAGGCATGAGCGGGAGCGAGGCGGCCTTTACCGGGAAAATGAACAAGGCAGCGGTCCGGCTCGGTATGGCGGATAGCCATTTTGCTACCGCCAATGGCTGGCCCGATGAAGGGCGAACCTATTCGACCGCACGGGATCTCAGCCGCTTGGCGCTGGGAATTATCAACGATTATCCACGCAACTTCCGCCAATATTTCGGACAGACAGCGTTTCGCTGGAACGATGTCACACAAGCCAACCGCAATCCCTTGCTTGGTGCGATCAAAGGGGCGGACGGTATGAAAACCGGGCATAGCGATGAAGCGGGATATTGCCTTGTCGGTACCGCCGAGCGCAGTGGTCGCCGACTGCTGATGGTGATCGCAGGGCTGCCGACACAGCAGGCACGTATCGATGAAGCGCGTGCGATCATGCAATGGGGTTTCGATAACTGGCAGGCGGTGCCTTTGTTTGACAAGGCCAAACCCGTCGCTGCCATAGCAACGCAGTTGGGCACCGAACCAACGGTACGCGCAATTGCATTGCAGAATATTTCCGCATTATCGCCAAAGGGACAAAGCGTAAAATCGAAATTGACCGTTCGTTACAAGGGACCGGTCAAGGCTCCCATCCGCAAGGGTCAAAGAATTGCCGAACTGATTGTTGGTTACCCCAACGGTCAGCTGCAGAGCTTTCCGCTGGTGGCGGCGAACGATGTGCACGCGGCGGGTTTTTTTGGGCGTGCCTGGAGTGGGTTGCGCGGGCTGTGGTCGTGACAGAAGTTGGCAAGTTCATATCGATTGAGGGCGGAGAGGGGGCTGGAAAGTCCACCCAGATCGCCTTGTTGGCCGATTATCTGCGCGAGCGCGGTATGACAGTCGAGCTTACAAGGGAGCCGGGTGGCACCGAGGGGGCCGAAACAATCCGCCGGTTGCTATTGACCGGCGGTGACGATCGCTGGGGTGCGAATGCCGAGGCCTTGCTGTTCGCGGCGGCGCGCAGCGATCACGTCGGAAAGCGGATCAAGCCCGCCCTGGCATCCGGCAGATGGGTGATATGCGACCGCTTCGTCGACAGCAGTCGTGCCTATCAAGGCGCAAGTCTTGGACTAAGCGATGCCATGATCATGCAGTTGCATGGCATCGGCAGTGGCGGTTTTTTGCCCGATCGTACCATCATACTCGATCTTCCTCTCGATGCGGCGCGCAAGCGCACACAGGTGCGGGATGGCGACAGTGCGGACCGTATTGGGGGACGGGACGACGCCTTTCACCAGAAAGTGCGTGACGCCTTTCGCCGGATTGCCGCTGATGAACCCGAACGCGTTCGTCTGGTTGACGCCGACGGTGCGCCAGAGGAAGTGGCTGCACGCATCATCGATCAGATTGCCGATCTGCTGCCATGACGTCATTATTCGGTCATGACACGCAATTCAGCGCCTTTGCAAAGGCTGCAGGTGGTGGGAAACTGCATCATGGCTGGATTTTCGCCGGACCGCGCGGGGTAGGGAAGGCACGTTTCGCGGCCGAAGCCGCCCGGCTACTGGTCGATCCCGGCAATGCTTATAGCTCCATGATCGATAACCGGAGTCATCCTGATATCATCTGGGTTCAGCGCTTACCCAAGGAGACACCCAGAGAGGGGGAGGAGACCGACCCTAAAGCGGAGCTGAAACGCAGCATCGTCATCGATCAGATCCGCGAAGTGCAACAACGCCTGACGACGCGCGCATCGATTGCCGAACGGCGCGTGGTCATCATTGATGCGGCCGATGAACTGGAACGTGGCGGGGCAAACGCGCTGCTGAAATCGCTGGAAGAGCCGCCTGCGGGCACCTATTTCATGCTTGTCAGCCATGCGAGCGACCGTTTGCTGCCAACGATAAGATCACGCTGCCAGATGGTGCGCCTTGATCCATTGGACGATGAGGCGATGCGCAAGGCAATGGCCGCACTGCTACCTGCCGCAACCGGAGCCGAGATCGATGCGCTGGTACGATCGGGACGCGGATTGCCCGGACAGGCACTTAATCTGGCCGGTATGGATTTTGGCGCGATTGAGCGGATCGTAGATGGAATCCTGCGCAGCGGCGACCCGCACAGCAAACTGCGATACAAGCTTGCCGAGCAGCTGTCCGCAAAGACCGCACAAGGCAGCTATGAGGCGCTTTTGCGTCATATCCCCGCAAAGATCGCTGCCGAGGCCCGACATATGGAAGCGCCTGTAGCGATAAAAGCGGTTGAGGCTTTCCATGAAGCGGACCGGCTTGCCGCGCGGGCTATCGGGCTGACGCTTGATAAACAAGCCGTTGTCCTCCAAATGGGTTGCTTGTTGGCAGGGCTTTACAATCATCGCTAACCTCTTTTTCCAAATAGAAGAACCATGTCCGAACCATTTTATATCACCACGGCCATCGCTTACCCTAATGGCCATCCCCATATCGGCCACGCTTATGAGGCGATCGCAACCGATGCTATCGCCCGTTTTCAACGTTTGATGGGGCGCGATGTGCGGATGGTTACGGGCACCGACGAACACGGCCTGAAAATGGCGCAGACCGCACGAGGGGAAGGGCAGGAAACACTCGCATTTGCCGATGAGATGTCGTCCTATTTCAGGAAGATGTGCGATGAACTGAATATCTCATATGACCAGTTTGTACGTACGACTGAATCACGGCATCATGCGGCAAGCACTGCCTTATGGAAAGCGATGGAGGCGAATGGCGACCTGTATCTCGATCGCTATGAAGGCTGGTATTCGGTTCGTGACGAAGCCTTTTACGGCGATGAGGAATTGAGCGAAGGGGAAGGGGGGCTGAAGCTCTCGCCGCAAGGGACGCCCGTTGAATGGACAGTTGAGGAAAGCTGGTTCTTCAGGCTTTCCGCCTATCAGGACAAACTGCTTGCGCTTTACAACGACAATCCCGATTTCATCCGCCCCGAAAGCCGCAGGAATGAGGTTTTGCGCTTTGTAGAGGGCGGTTTGAAGGATTTGAGCGTTTCACGCACCAGTTTCGATTGGGGCGTGCCGGTGCCGGGATCGCCGGGGCATGTCATGTATGTTTGGGTCGATGCGCTGACGACGTATATGACCGGGGTGGGCTTTCCGGAACGGGAAGGGGAGTGGGCGCGCTTCTGGCCCGCCGACGTTCACATCATCGGCAAAGATATCGTGCGCTTTCACGCGGTTTACTGGCCGGCTTTTCTGATGTCGGCAGGCTTACCATTGCCAAAGCAGGTGTTCGGGCACGGCTTCCTGCTGAATCGCGGTGAAAAGATGTCGAAATCGCTCGGTAATGTCGTCGATCCGCTTGAGCTTGCCAAGCTGTTCGGGGTCGATCAGTTGCGTTATTTTCTGCTGCGTGAAGTGAGTTTCGGGCAGGATGGCACTTATTCGGCCGAAGCTATTGTTACCCGTTGCAATGCCGAATTGGCCAACAGTTTCGGCAACCTGGCGCAGCGCGTTTTCAGTTTCATTGCAAAAAACTGCGAAGGCCGGATAGAAGCGCAGCGCCCCCGGCTCCCAGTAGACCTTGAATTGCAGGCTTTTGTCGCTGATGCCTGCGGCATGGATTTTGTTGAAGCATTCCAGTCTTTAGCGCCATCGAACGCTATCGAGGCATGGATGAAGGCCGTATTTGCGTGTAATCAATATGTCGATGAACAGGCCCCCTGGGCTTTACGCAAAACCGATCTCGATCGGATGAACGCGGTTCTTGCAACGCTTTGCGTCTGCATTCGCGATCTCGCCATCGCGATACAGCCTGTGGTCCCGACTTCTGCCGCAGCTATTCTCGATATCTTGAATATCCCCGATGCCAATCGCACCTATAAAGCCATTCGTGAAATCGATCCTTCTGCATCGGATTTAATCATTACCAACCCAAAGCCTATTTTTCCACGTCTCGAACTGCCCGAAGAAGCCGTATGATGCTTGTCGATTCGCATTGCCACCTCAATTACAAAGGCCTGGTCGAGCAAGAGAAAGCCGTCCTGGAACGTGCGCGGGCCGCAGGGGTGGGGGCCATGCTCAATATATCGACCCGCGAAAGCGAATGGGATGCGGTGATCGGACTGGCCGAGCGGGAAGGCGATGTCTGGGCGTCGGTCGGCATCCACCCGCATGAGGCCGATCAGCATGGTGGTATCACTGCGGAAAAGCTCATTGAAAAGGCGGCGCATTCGCGCGTAATTGGCATCGGTGAGACCGGACTGGACTATTATTATGATTATAGCGATCGCGAACAGCAAAAAGCGTGCTTTCGCAACCATATAGTGGCTTCTCGCGAAACAAGCCTGCCGATCATTGTCCACACGCGTGATGCGGAAGAAGATACGGCGTTGATACTGACCGAGGAAATGGAGAAGGGTAGCTATCCAGGTGTTATCCATTGTTTCACAGCAAGCGCGAACTTTGCCAAAATTACGCTTGATCTTGGCTTTTATATTTCCCTATCCGGTATCGTGACTTTCAAAAATGCCAAGGACTTGCAGGCGATAGCCCAGACCATTCCTGAGGATCGACTGCTGATCGAAACCGACTCTCCATTCCTTGCTCCGGTACCCAATCGGGGAAAGACATGCGAACCCGCTTTTGTGAGCAATACCGCAAGCTTTGTCGCCGCGCTGCGCGGTGTCGATGCAACCGAAATTGGAAAAACAACGACGGCCAATTTCTTGCGGTTGTTCAATAAGGTCGGGCTGAACAGTTAAGATAGATTATATGAATGATGATGCGCCCAGACTGATTTATGCCGTACTGCTCTTGGTACTGGTTGTTTCATCGCTGGTGGCTTACCGTTTGCCGCTTGGAAAAATGGTTAAAATGGCGGCGGCGTGGATCGGGATTTTCGCGCTGGCGTTTATCGTCATGAGTTTCAGGCCCGAAATGAACATGATCTGGGCGCGTGTAACCGGCGAACTCACCGGCGCGCCGCGGCAAAGCCTTTCGGGCGAAAAGCTGCGGCTGACGCGACAGGATGATGGCCATTTCTGGTTACGCGCTTCGGTCAACGGCACGACCGCGGACTTCATGGTCGATAGCGGCGCGTCGATGACGGCGATTGGTGCCGATCTGGCAAAGCAGTCGTCGATACAACTGGACGGTAATGCTATTGAAATGGAAACAGCAAACGGCCGCATCACCGTAAAAACCGGAACGGTAAAATCTTTCCGCGTCGGCGATTTGCAGATCGACGACCATGATGTCGTTGTTGCCGACAACTTCGGGGATGTGAATGTTGTGGGCATGAACTTTCTCAATAGCTTCAAAAGCTGGAGGGTCGATGGCGATGTTATGGAGCTGGCGCCTTGAGAGGGCGGATATTGCTTAACTAAAGCAAATTTAATTTAACATAATATATATTATCGCATTTATAGATAGGAATTCGATGCCGTCGCCTTCTATCGTCAAACTCGCCGAAATCATGGCGAAACTTCGCGCGCCGGTTACAGGTTGCCCCTGGGACTTGGAACAGGATTTTGCATCGATTGTGCCTTATACCATCGAGGAGGCCTATGAAGTTGCGGACGCGATCGAGCGTCATGACATGGTAGCGCTGAAAGACGAACTTGGCGATCTGTTGCTTCAGGTGGTCTTTCACAGCCAAATGGCATCCGAGCAAGGTCTGTTCGACTTGCAGGATGTGATTGATGCAATCAGCGAAAAGATGACGCGTCGCCATCCCCATGTGTTTGGTGGCATCGAAGCCAGAAGCGCCGATGCCGTTGTCGGGAATTGGGAGGCGATCAAGGCTTCCGAACGGCAGTCGAAATCCGACGATGGGTCCGTGTTGGCCGATATTGCCGGAGCGCTACCGGCATTGCTCCGCGCGCAAAAGCTGCAGAAACGCGCGGCGCGTACTGGTTTTGACTGGCCTGACGTGGGTGGCGCGATCGCCAAGCTTGACGAGGAAATCGCCGAGTTTCGCGCAACTGCAAGCGAAGCCGAGCGTGCAGAAGAGGCTGGCGATATGCTGTTCGCTGCCGTCAACATATGTCGGCTTGCCGGCATCGACGCCGAAACCGCGCTCAAAGCCGCCAATCGAAAATTCGAACGTCGTTTCAGGGCGATGGAGGCGATTGCTGGCGCCGAATTTGAACAGCTCAATTTGGATGCCAAGGAAGCGCTTTGGCAGCGCGTTAAGACTGGTGAGGCGAACGGTTAAAGATTGAACGTTTCTAACGATGCTGATTTTACTTATCGGCAAACAGCTTATCATACTGCCCCCACCCGCGCGAAGTGAGCGCAACGACGATGTCAAGCTTGCCTGCCGTTTCCGACACCGACACAACCCTGCCTTTCGCATGAAGCCAGGCAAGGACATCCCCTTGATCGGCATCGAGTTCAAGCCGCCTTGTAACACTGTCTGACATTATACGCAGCGACAGATGTTTCAGAAACTCTTCAACGCCCTCCCCGCTTTGTGCCGAGATCAGGAAACAATCCGAAGTTCGCCGTGCGACTTCGGATAAACTCTTCTTTTCTTCTTCGTTTAATCGATCGCACTTGTTCCAAAGCTCGAAAATCGCGGGGCGCTCCCCTTCCCTATCCTGTATGATACCGAGTTCACCCAAGATCGCCAGCACATCGGCCTTTTGCGCATCGCTGGACGGGTGCGCAATGTCGCGGACATGGACAATGATATCAGCGCTTATCACTTCTTCGAGCGTAGCGCGAAAAGCGGCCACCAATTGGGTTGGCAGATCGGAAACAAAGCCAACGGTATCGGAAAGGATTGCCTTTTCAACGCCCGGCAGTTTCACCTCTCGCATTGTCGGATCGAGCGTTGCAAAAAGCAGATCCTCGGCCAGTACGGATGCCTTGGTCAGGCGGTTAAACAGCGTGGATTTTCCGGCATTGGTGTAACCAACCAATGCAATCGTTGGCCATGGTGCTTTCTTCCGGCGAGCGCGGTGGATGCCACGAGTGCGCTGCACTTCGCCGAGTTCACGCCGCAGTCGGGCCATACGGTCGCGGATCATTCGGCGGTCGGCCTCGATTTGGGTTTCTCCAGGTCCGCCAAGAAAACCGAAACCGCCACGCTGCCGCTCAAGGTGGGTCCAGCTGCGCACCAGACGACCCGCTTGATAATCAAGATGCGCTAGCTCAACCTGCAGACGGCCCTCGGCGGTAACGGCGCGTTCTCCGAATATTTCAAGGATAAGGCCGGTGCGGTCGATGACCTTTGCCTTTACACGGTCTT
>JBOFLS010000015.1:0-26042 GCA_051657985.1 Sphingorhabdus sp.
TCGGTCGAAAGCCTCATCGGCAATCAGCGGCCCGCCGGAATCGCCGCCCGCAGTCGTGCCTTCGCGCGGAAGAGCCGCCCCGTCATAGAGATCGAAATCGAAGGATATAGGGCCCAGCGTCGCATCGGTGTTGAAGGCCTCCTCCCCCGCCGGATTATCGAAATCGAGCTGATAGAGATTTTGAGGTAACCCGTAATCGTCCGGCCCGAACAGGAAATTGTTACGATCGTTGAATGACGACAGCGTCGAAATCATATTCTCGGCAACGCGGCGACGGAAATCGATGCCCAGATTGGCGCCGTTGCTGCCCAGTCCGCGGCTGCCATAGCCATTGATGATACCATGCGTCTCCTGCGTCAGCGGGGAAAACAAAAGCGTCCATGTCGGAATGCCGTCGGCATGCGTATCGAGCGTGGCCAACGCGACATCCGCCTCAAGGAAACCCAGTTCGACCGAGCGTGGATCGTACCAGACCTGTTCGACATTATAGATGCTCGTGCCAATATCGGTGGCGTTGGCGGTGCCACCATCAAGACCCACCCAGCGGCGCACACCGGGCCGGTTGTCCGCCTGAAATCCCACCGATATGGCCGTTCCGCCCGAAGCGAAACCATAGCTTTCCGCTGGCTGATCGTTGACGCAATGCGCCGCAAAAATGACCGTGCGCGGATTGATCAGCGTGCCCGTGCACAGACCGAGGCTGAAACTGGCCTGATCGGGGCGGGCGACGATCTGCCCAACGCCGGTAAGATTTTTCGTATTGTCGAAAGCCCCGGTCGGCGGAGGCGCAGTCAGGCTGATATCGTCACGTACAACGATAGCGGGCGAGTTTTCGACACTGGTCGGCAGGGTCTGAGCCATGCCAGCAGACGACAGGCTGGTCAAAAAAGCAATGCCTGACGCGGTCATCAACAAGGAACGAACAAGAACGGATTGCGACAATGGACTTCTCCCTATGAAAGCCCCCTGAAATTTGCCCCGAATCGTTAGTTTTTTGAGACTAACACAATCACGGGCGATTCAAATTTCATTTAACATTCGGAAAAAGCAATTTCTTATTCGTGAAAATAAAAATAAAGTTATATTATTACAAATCGATCTTTTTAGTGTAGGATCGAAAATCTTCTTTAGATTCAGTTAACCAGATAACGACACGTGACTGATCCACAACTGAGATCTGGACCTTAAAAGGTATAGGCCACGCCCCCGGCAAAAAACCATTGATCGGCGTCACCGCGCAACGAGGTGACCGGCGAGCGTTTTGCGTCGCCGATGAGACGCGAATAGCGCACAACCCCAAACAATCCCCAACCGCCGTCGCGAGCATCGCCGGAAAGATCATATCCGCCAAGCAAGCTCACGCCATAATCCTTCCAGCCGCCATCCGCATCGAACAGGGGAAGCCCGCTTGCCGTGCTTCCGGCCGCGTCGATGCTGAAATAGGTGTCGGCATAATCATCATCGACATGCGTTGCCGAAAGACCGATGTTGGCGAACAGCGCTTTCGACAGCGGCGTGGAATAGCTGATCGAGGGGTTGATCAAACGCCCGCGATGCGCCTTTGCCACATCCCACTGAATATCGGTCGACAGCGTCAGCGTATCGAAAGGGTTGAGCACTTGCGACAACGAGACGCCTGCCGTTGCCCCCAGCTCCACGGCGACGTCGCGCTTGCCGAGCGTCCGCACCACGCTATCCTTGATCCCGTCGTTGCGATCGAAACGAACGCGGACGAGCGGACCCGCGAGAAACTTCACGCGGGCGTCGCTATCGCCGTCGGCGATCAGATCGACATACAGCCCCGGCCCCCGGGCGCCGAAATCGATACCACCGACCGATCCCTGCACGATCGGTGCGGGGAAAAGGACATAATCGTCCGATCCCTCATAGGAAGGCGCATAGCCAGGGCCGATACCTACGGTAACCCAATCGCCCGCAAACACACCGCGATCGATGGGTTCGGCCGCTACCGGCTCATTCTCAGTCGGCTGGGCGGCAACGGGCATCGAAGAAACCGTGCCCGCAAGGCAGGATATTGCAAAAAGCATATATTTTAAAGACATGGGATATCCTCTGTAACGGTATAGGCAACGAGTGAACAGCGAATATGGTCCCTCATTTTGTACATAGCCATTCCGATCGCCGGATTTAAACCGCCCCAAACCGTAACAACACTGCCGAAAGTTATGGATCACCGGCTGAGAATAGCCTGCAAACTCGGCGTTTATAGCGGGTTTGCATTACGGCAAGCATAGGGTTTAGCGCTTCCTTAACCAAGCTTCTATAGGTTTCGGGTTCGACAGGCAGCACGTAGGATCGGACGCGAACGTTGAAAAACCTGCTTAAAAGCTGGACGACCATCTCTGTCGGCGAGGGTCAGGATGAGGCTTCCTCTGCAGCCATGCGCATGAAGGACGCCTCGCTACGGCTCGAACTGCTCGATGATTTCGAACGCGCCGGCATTGGCTGGCTCTGGGCGACTGATGCTGATGGAAATTTGATTTATCTATCCGAAAACGCTATTGAAAACCTGAACAGGCCAGCGGAGGAGCTTCTTGCAAAACCTTTGGTTTCGCTGGTCGAGACCGATCGCGATGCACCCAGCGCCACGACCGCCCGGCCCCTGAATTTTCAGCTTACCGCCAAAAACAAAATCAACGATCTGATCGTTCGCGTAACCGTCGCGTGCGAACGACGGGACAACCGTGAAATCTGGTGGACGATCTCGGGGCATCCCAAATTTGACGCGAACGGTACTTTTTACGGCTACCGGGGAAGTGCGCGCGATATAACCACAGAATATCAGCGCAGTCTTGAAGATTCGCGTATGGCCGAATATGATTCGCTCACCGGCCTGGCCAATCGGCATCGCATCAGCAAGCGGCTCGAATCGGTACTATCCGCCTATAAATCGACCAATCGCGCGTGCGCGCTCGTCATGCTCGACCTCGACCGGTTCAAATTGGTAAACGACACGCTGGGCCATCTTGCCGGCGACGAACTGCTGAAACAGGTCGCGCACAGAATCGAACGCATCGTCGGGCAGCGCGGCGAAATTGCCCGGCTGGGCGGCGATGAGTTCCAGATCATGCTTCCCGACCTTGATGATCGCGGAAAATTGGGGGAGCTTGCAGGAAAGATTATCCAGATCGTCTCGCAGCCTTATACACTGGATGACAAGCATGCGACGATCGGAACGTCGATCGGTATCGCGATCGCGCCTTATGACGGCAATCATAAGGACGACCTGATCCATAATGCCGACCTGGCGCTCTATGCCGCGAAAAACGGTGGACGTGGCCAGTTCCGTTTCTTTTCTGCAGATCTGAAGGATGAGGCCGAGGAACGCCGCCTGATCGAAGAGGATCTGCGCGAGGCGCTGGCCAACGAAGAAGTCGAACTTCATTATCAGCCAATCGTGCGCACCGAAGACAATATGGTCGTTGTTTTCGAAGGGCTGATGCGTTGGACGCATGCCGAACGCGGCCCCATCGGTCCCAATGTTTTCATCCCGATTGCCGAAGAGTCCGACCTGATCTTCAAATTGGGAGAATGGGCGCTCAACCGGGCTTGCCGGGATGCGATGGAATGGCCGAAGTCGGTGCGTGTTGCGGTGAACGTATCGGCCGCACAGTTCGCGCACAACGATCTTGTCGAGACCGTGTCCAACGCGCTGTCCGCATCGGGATTGGAACCCGACCGACTTGAACTTGAGCTTACCGAAAGCGTGTTCATGGGCGACAGCGAAACCGTTGCCGAAACTTTCAGGACGCTGAAGGGCCTTGGCATTCGCTTGGCTCTCGACGATTTCGGCACAGGCTATTCCTCGCTCAGCTATCTGCGCTCCGCCCCGTTCGACAAGCTGAAGGTCGATCGCAGTTTCGTTGAAAGCTGCACGCTGAACGATCAGAACAGCGACAAAATTATCGCCGCCATCATTGGGCTTTCCGAAGCGCTTGGGATGGAAGTGATCGTCGAGGGCGTCGAGGCGTTCGACCAGCTCGATCTCGTAAAGGCCAAAGGTGCCCGGCTAATCCAGGGGTGGATCTATTCGAAAGCCTTGCGGCAGGATGCGATCGTCGCGCGGATGCAATCGGGCGAATTCAGGATCGAGCCCGATGGCCCCGAAAAGCATCGTTCCGAACGGCGATCCGTCTATCGCCGGATCGGTATCATCCACGACGACCACCGCTATGATGCGCTGTTGCGCGACCTTTCCAAGACCGGGGCGCGGATCGATGGCTTGGTCGGCGTGCCGGTGGGAACCGAACTGGTGCTCGATCTTTCGGGTGGGCAGCTCGTTGTATGCTCGGTCAATCGTTCAACAGAGGCGACAATTGCTGTCGAATTCGAAACTCCTCTCGTCAGCGACGGCGCCGGCGGCCTCTGCACCCGCCACCGCGCCTCGCCCTACGCCCTGGCAACCGCGGGAATGCGGATCGAACCGGGCGCGAAGGGGCGCAGCGGCAATGTCGTCCTTATCAACCCGCCAACGACCAAACCGCAATTTATGGAGGTATCGGTAGGCAAGAGCGCAGCCTGAGGTGCTTGGCGCATTCGGCGGGGAACGCAGCAATCGGAGATCGATCCATTACGCGCTATCGAAGTTTAGGACGTGTGGGGAATGACCAAATCCTCCCCCTTTGGGGAAGGATTTCTGGTGGCCAGACCCTAAATCCCCACAAGCCCAGAGCGTGATGGCATTCGATAAAACCGTAGTGCTGAGCCTGTCGAAGCACGCCTAGCCGCAAGGCGCCCTTCGACAGGCTCAGGGCTACGGTAGTGCACCAAGCAAATGCCATCATGCTCTGGGCTTGTGGGTTATCTATCTGCCCTAACTTTCGAAACAGAGCTCGTTATTCTCGCGGTGCCGAAGGCGGGCCTTTGGTGGTGCAATTTGTAAAAGAGGCGGAGAGAAAAAGAGATGCTTAGACTCTGACGACATTAGATTAATTCACTCCGTTCGTGCTGAGGAAGAAGTGAAATCGCAGATTGAACTTCTGTCTCGAAGCACCTCACAAGCCCTTCGAGATGCGTTTCAGCCTACGGGTTGGCGCAAGCGCCGCCTTCGGCACCAACGCTCCTCAGAGCCTGCCCCGGCGAAGGCCGGGGGCGAACGGATCAAAATAAATCGCAATGGAAAGATGTTTCCCCCGCATTGCTTCATTCGCTTTTTTAACGCTTTTCGGTTAGTCGTCGACCTATGAGCACCATCGAAAAGCGATTGGCCGATCCTCGTCCATCTTCAGCGGTCAGCCCTGCTGTCGGGGTGGTGGGGCTTGCCGGGCTTGCGTTATCGGTACTGGTTGCGCGCAATTTCGGAGCGATTGCGGAAGGGCTTGGATATCCTGGCTGGCCGCCAAAGGCCGATGGCCCCGATGCCGCGTTGCTTGCGGTTGTCGGATGCGGAATGCCGATGGTTCTTTGGTCGATCCTGGTCGATAAAGTGCATCTGCGTCCGTCGACGGGCATCGACTGGTCGTTGAAACGCCCGGTAGCCGAAATACTCGACACCAGTATTATCAAGATTACCGGCATCTGGGCAACCTGGGCTATTATTGCCGCGTTTTATGCGCTTTGCCGCTGGTACTGGTCCGGCCAATATTTGTTTGCAATGCAGGTCTTTGCCGTACTGGCCATCCCGCTCATCATTCTCTCCGTCCCTTATATCGTCTGGCTTGATCGCTATTTGATCGATCCACGCGATGGCAGTTGGCATTTCGGTGCCTGGATTGCGGGGCGAAGCGATTGGGAACCGCAGGAAATAAGCCATCATTTGCGCGCTTGGGCCGTTAAAGGCTTTTTCCTGGCCTTCATGATCTCTATCGTTCCAGGTGGTTTTCGCGAGGTCGTAAACACCGACTTCACGGTTGCCATACAAAATCCGGTCTGGCTGACCCACGCTCTGATCGGCACGATGTTTTTGGTCGACGTGCAATTGGCCACCGTGGGCTACGCGCTGACGATGAAGCCGCTCGATGCGCATATCCGTACGGCGAATCCTTATCTGGCGGGCTGGGTTGCGGCGCTGATCTGCTATCCGCCGCTAATCCTTATGGATATGGGCAAACCCCTCAATTATCAGGTGGCAACCGCGGATTGGGCTCATTGGTTCGCCGGTCAGCCCGCCCTGCTTTGGGTTTGGGGTGCCATTCTAGTGCTGTTGACCGGGGTCTATGCCTGGGCGACCGTCGCCTTCGGACTGCGTTTTTCAAACCTGACGCATCGCGGCATATTGACGCATGGCCCCTATGCCTGGACGAAACATCCCGCCTATCTGGCCAAAAACGCCTATTGGTGGTTGGCGACGCTTCCCTTCCTCGTCACCAGCGGCAGCATGTCCGACATGGCGCGCAATACCGCCCTGCTTGCGCTGGTAAGCGCGGTTTATTATTGGCGTGCGAAGACTGAGGAAAAGCATTTGTTGGCCGATCCAGCGTATGTTGATTACGCTGCCTGGATGGATCGCAATGCCTTCATTACCCGCAGTTTCAACCGGTTCCGTACTAGGCTGGGGAGAAGAGTCAGGCCAGCAGCCGTTCCTCAACCTGCCGAATAAGGGGTTTAATCGCTCGATTAATATGGTACCTTGCGCGGGACAGAGGAGACTCAGGCATGCATGATATGGTCATCCGTAATGGTACGATTGTCGATGGCACGGGGGCTCCGCGTTTCGTCGGCGATGTTGCAATAGACAGTGGACTGATTTCCCAAGTCGGCAAAGTCAGTGCCCCGGGTAAGAAAGAAATAGATGCCAATGGCATGATCGTTGCCCCGGGCTGGGTTGACATCCATACCCATTATGATGGGCAGGCTACTTGGGATCAGGAAATGGCACCATCGAGCTGGCATGGCGTGACCACGATCGTCATGGGCAATTGCGGGGTTGGCTTTGCTCCCGCCAAACCCGATCGGCACGAATGGCTGATCAGTCTGATGGAAGGGGTGGAGGATATCCCCGGCACCGCACTTGCCGAGGGAATGAGCTGGAATTGGGAAACCTTTCCCGAATATCTGGATGCGTTGGAAAAGCTGCCGCGTACCGTCGATGTTGGCACTCATGTGCCGCACGGCGCAGTGCGCGCCTATGTACTGGGTGAACGAGAGAGACCGGGGGCGGTGCCGACTGCGGCAGATATCACCGAAATGGCGCGTATCGTTGAGGATGGCATCAGGGCGGGCGCGCTGGGTTTTTCGACCTCGCGTACGGTTCTTCACAAATCGGTCGACGGCGAATTGGTGCCGGGTACGACAGCCACATCCGAGGAATTGACCGAACTGGGTCGCGCCATGGGCCGAGCGGGGCATGGCGTGTTTGAAATGGCCTCAGATATGAAACGCGAATGGAATGAATTCGAATGGATGGGTAAGCTCAGCCGCGAGACGGGGCTTCCCCTGACCTTCGCTGCATTGCAATCGATGGCCAAGGAAATGCCACTCGATGAACAGATAGCGATGATGCGAGCCGAAAACGATAACGGCGCCAAGATAATCGCTCAAATCGCCTTGCGTGCTACCGGCATCATCATGGCATGGCAGGGAACGGTGCATCCTTTCCGCTTCAAACCCGCCTGGGCGGAGATAGAGGCGCTGCCATGGGCCGAACAGTTGAAACGTCTTGAAACTCCCGAATTCAAAAGGCGGTTGCTCTCTGAAGAAAGCGTCTATCCCGAAAGCGATATTCCGGAATTGATGTGGGTAATCGCCAATGGCTGGTTTGCTTTCTATGAAATGGATGATGATTTCGATTACGAGCCTGGCCAACAGGCGACCCTACAGACACGCGCGTTGAAAGCAGGGTTCGATCCGGCCGAATATGCCTATGACTTGCTGATGCGCGATGGAGGAAAGGGACTGATCTATTTTCCGATCTTGAACTATATTGATGGCAATCTCGATTTTCTCGAAGCTCTGCAAGATGCAGCGGATACGGTGAATTCGCTTTCGGATGGTGGTGCCCATTGTGGCACGATCTGCGATGCCGCCTCGCCCACATTCATGCTTCAGCATTGGGTGCAGGGGCGCAAAGGTAAACGGATCGCACTGGAACACGCCATCAAGCGCCAGTGCCGCGATACTGCGATGCTCTATGGGCTTGAAGACAGGGGGGTTATCGGACCGGGATATCTGGCCGATCTCAATGTCATCGACCTGGAAAGACTCAAACTCGGCAAGCCATGGCTTGCTTTCGATCTTCCCGCCGGTGGCAAGCGCCTGCTGCAAAAGGCCGAAGGCTATGTTTATACTATCAAATCGGGACAGGTGACCTTCGAAAACGGAAAATGCCTTGGCATCTACCCCGGAGGTCTCATTCGTGGGCCGCAACGGACCCATATGGCAATCGCCGCGGAATAGCTTGCGCTTTAAAGAACAGAATTCGGGATGTCTGTATAAGACATCCCGTTTTTTTCATACCTAATATCCGCTTAACCGCGCCTCTGATACCGAAGTTAACCAGCATCGGCGATAAGTTTCTTCACCAGAAAAAAATGGGAAATATTCAGCAGGGGAAGAAAGCATGACACCGGATGATGCATTGATTGCAATTACTTCATTGGGGTTCGCATCGGTATTCTTGGCGCTTGTCATCGGCATGACCGATGGCGATACCAAATCGCTCCTATCTTCGGTCGCGAACATGACGCCGACCGCACGCAAGCAGGCACGGATTGCGCATTTGGATTATTTGACGAGCGTAGCGGACGAAGCGATGGAAGCGCGTCGCAGCGGCAAGAAACTTGGCCGCTGGGAAGGAGCATAGAATAAAAACTTTTCTGGGGATTTCCTTGGTCCACCGCGGTTTGCCCAATTCAAAGGCACCGCCCACATCCCCGGACAATCGCGGTCGTGCCAGCCCCCCGGCACGACCGCCTTTTTAGAGCCAACGCATATAGGATTATAGTGCGGCTCGCTTTCGACACACGGATTTGGTGGAGCCGAGGGGAATCGAACCCCTGACCTCGTCATTGCGAACGACGCGCTCTACCAACTGAGCTACGGCCCCGATCATAATCAAAAACAACGTTGGCAATGCGTATAAAGAACATATTCCTTACTTACCAGACCGGTATTCGATCGTATCAGCTATGACGCGCTTTCCATAATTCGAAAACTTGCGTAAGCCGTCTTTCCGCAATCTCTCGACCGGCACTGCGTTCAAGCCCAAGCGAGGCCGAGAGTGGACCACCCAGCATTGAGTCGCCCAGCGCCAAAAGCACAAGTTCCATCGTTAGATAATGGAGACTGCGGTCGTGTTCGCTGCCTTCGCTGACCTGATCGACCAGTCTGTGCACTGCCTCGACCACCGGGTTGAGCGCATCCTCGTTGCCGCTTAGCAACATCCAGGCGGCAAGTGCCCCTGCCCCATCCTTGTCGCACGAGTCGAAAATCAGATCGATCATCTGTCGAACGCTTATTGCGCCTTCGCGCATCCGGTGAACCTGTTCGGCGATGACGATACAAATCTGTTCGGCATGATAAGCAGCCAGTTCACGCTGCAAACCCGATGCCGATCCAAAATGATGCAGCAGATTGGCGTGCGTCCTGCCGATCCGTCCGCCAACGGCTTTCAAAGTTACCGCCTGAGGCCCTGCCTCAATAAGCAGTTCGCGTGCTGCTTCCAGAGCGGCAAGACGGCTTGCCTCGGGCGATAGACGCCTGCGCGCGGCTGGATCTGCCGGGAATTCCACTATCGCCATGACGCCTGATTTTCCTGTTCGTTATCCTGCTAAGATACTGGCTGTATTGCCAAAAATACCTCTTTTCCAGAAAATTAACTCTGCCTGTTAAAAAGGTCTTTTCAAGCAAGCGCTTACAAGGAGAATCGATCAAGGACCGGATCACGCTATCGCATAAGTGCCGGGGGGCATTTCGGCCAGGCGATAGAAAAATCGCCGCCAGTTTGGCCCAGGGAAAGGCGAAACTGGCGGCACGGCAATCCTATCGGCTTAAGCCGCCCTTGGCATCGGCATAACGGGCTGGTTCCGGTTGAAGGTCGATCCAATGAGCGCCGCCTGATCCATATCGGCAGCATCGAACTGTAACGGAAGTTCATAGAGCGCACAGTTGATCGAGGCCTTGCGCCCAGCGCTATAACGCTGCTCGACCCGCTTCGATGGCCGAAACCCGATTTTGCGCAGCACCTGGCCCGATGCCGGATTATCGATGAAATGCCCGGATACGAGCCTGCGATGGCCCAGCGCACGCGCGACATCGACAACCGCCATTGCAGCTTCGGTTGCGAAACCCTGACCCCAATAGGGACGGGCGATCCAGTAACCGATCTCAACCTCGCCCCGCAATTCCGCAAGCCCGCATGATCCGATCAGCTTAGGCGCGGCATCGGTGCGCAACATCAGCATGAAGTTGGGAAACATCTCCGAATGTTCGAGTGCCGCAAATACGGCCGCATCGTCCATGGTATAAGGCCAGGGCGCACGCGCCAGATTGCGGACGATGCCTTCATCGGCGATGGCGGCATAAAGCGCGGAGGCGTCTTCGGGCCAGCTTGGCCGCAACAGCAATCTTTCGGTTCTTGCGAACATGTCTTCTCTCCTGGTCGACGGGCTGCCCACTGCACGCAAATAGTGACAGCCTTATGAAACTTTCCATGCCCGAAGGGATGGATTGCAGGGAGAAAGAGGCAAAAAGAAAGGGAGGCGGATGACCCGTCTCCCTTGCGCGATGGGAGGTGTCGCCACACTCCCCGGGTCATCCAGAACGGACAACCCCTTTATGATTGTCCTATGTTATTCCGCGGCGATGGCCTGCATGTCTACCGAGACATATTTGCGACCGAGTTTGCCCGCATGGAATCGGACTCGGCCTGCGGTCAGCGCAAAAAGGGTGTGATCCTTGCCCATGCCGACGTTCGAGCCCGGGTACACCTTCGTGCCGCGCTGACGGATAATAATATTGCCGCCGATCACTTCCTGACCGCCGAACTTTTTCACGCCAAGGCGACGACCCGCTGAGTCGCGACCGTTGCGGCTGGAACCACCTGCTTTTTTATGTGCCATGGTCTAAACTCCTCGAAATTTATTCTGCGGTCTTGACGGCAGCCTTTTTCGGCGCGGCCTTCTTTGTGGGGGCGGCTTCGGCAGCGGGTGCAGCCTCGACCTTTTCAGCCACTTTGGCTTCCTTGGCAGGGGCGGCAGCCTTTTTCGGAGCCGAACCACCAACGGCAGTGATACGCAGCAGCGTCAGCGACTGGCGATGGCCCTGCTTGCGGCGATAGTTGTGGCGACGACGCTTCTTGAAAACGATCACCTTTTCACCGCGTTCCTGCGCGATGATTTCGGCCGAAACGACCAAGCCCTTGGCGTCCTTGACCTCGCCACCATCGCCTGCGAGCAGCACATCGTCCAGCGACACGGTGTCACCGGCGTTTCCGGGCAGCTTTTCAACTGCAATCTTGTCTCCGGCGGCGACGCGATACTGCTTGCCGCCTGTGCGCACGATAGCGAACATGGCTTTGTCTCAATCTCTTTAAATCTGTTTTTACGCCCGATCTCTCAGGCTTTCCGACGCGCAACAAAAAGACACGAGTCCCAAAGGCTTCGCATCGGAAGGCGCGCAGCTAGTTCATCGAGTCGAGTTTGTCAACCGCCATCCCCGCACATAATCGCGGGTTTTGGCAAGTATGGCCAGCTGAGCTTGCCTGATGAACATGTGCCGATTAAACACACAACATGCTTTGCAACAAACCGTTCACTATTCTGTCTATTGCTGGCCTTGGTTTATGTGTCACCGGCTGTTCGCTGCCACAAGGGGATTTTCCATCGCTGGCGAAACGCCCTTATGAAACCGGCGATCCGATTGCCGAACCGCCAAGCCAACCCCGGATAGTGAGCACAAGCCTGCCCGATGCGCTGCGCAACCCGATAAACGCACTTGTTGCGCGCCATGAGACTGCCGAGGCAGCGTTTCGCGATGCCCTTGGTGCCACCAGACGGAACGCACAGGCAGCGGCCGGTTCAGCCGTTGGCAGCGAACGCTGGGTCAGCGCACAGCTTGAACTGTCCCGGCTGGAGAAAAAACGCGCTGGCTCGCTTGACGCGCTCGCCGAAATTGATCGCCTTATTGCCGCCGAGCGAGACAAGGGTGCTGATGCCGGCATAATTGCGTTGCTGGAACCGTCACAAGAAAAGGTACGGCGTGAAGTGGATGCGCAAACGGCCATTGTGGTCGAACTTACAAATCTGATCGGCTGATTACCGAACATAGCTATGTCCCTTGACGGGCATGCAATGCATCAGCAAGCGTTTTACTATGAACAGCGCAGCCCAGCAACCTATCCAGCAAAACCCCGATATTCGTTTTCTGGGACGGATGCTTGGCGATGTAATCCGCGCTTATGGCGGCGAGAAACTGTTCCGCCAGACCGAATATATCCGTGCAGCCAGTGTCGATCGACACAGGGGCTTGGCGGGAACCGTCGATACCGGCCTCGAAGCGTTGAGCCTTGATGACACCGTCAGCTTCGTTCGCGGTTTCATGCTCTTTTCGCTGCTTGCCAATCTGGCCGAGGACCGACAGGCGAACCTTGAAGAAAGCGGAGCCACCCTGGCCGAGGCCATCGAAAGGCTGAAAGCCGAGGGAATAAACCCTGAAAAAATAGGCGCGTTACTGGAGGAAAGCCTGATCGTCCCCGTGCTTACGGCGCACCCTACCGAGGTCCGTCGCAAGAGCATGATCGATCATAAAAACCGGATTGCCGCTCTCATGCGTCTGCGCGATGCGGGGCAAGAAGTGACCGAAGCGGGAGACCGGATTGAAGACGCAATCTACCGGCAGATCGCGCTCCTATGGCAAACCCGCCCGCTGCGCCGGGAAAAGCTGGTGGTTGCCGATGAGATCGAGAATGCCCGGGCTTATATGGAGGATGTGTTCCTGACTGCACTGCCAAAGCTCTATGCCCGGTGGGAACGCGATCTGGGCCATCGGCCACCATCGTTCCTGCGTTTGGGAAGCTGGATTGGCGGCGATCGGGACGGGAATCCTTTCGTCAACGCGCAGACGCTGGATCATGCCTTGTCCCGCGGAGCTGCAACGGCGTTAAACCATTATCTGGATGCCGTGCACCATCTGGGTGCGGAAATTTCCATCTCATCGGAACTTGCACAGGTCCCGCAAGCCGTGCTCGATCTGGCCGGGGAAAGCGGCGACAACGCGCCAAGCCGAACCGATGAACCTTACCGCCGCGCGCTTTCGGGTATCTATGCGCGACTGGCCGCGACCTATGAACAGATTGTCGGGCAAAAACCGCCAAGACCGTCGCGCCTTGACGGTGAGCCTTATGCTTCGCCTGACAGTTTTCGTCGCGATCTTGTAACGATTGCCTCCGCCCTTGCCTCGGAAGGTGGAGGCGCGTTGGCAAGCGGCGGGGCGCTTGGACGGCTGATCCGGGCGGTCGAAACCTTCGGTTTTCATCTGGCCACACTCGATCTGCGTCAAAATAGCGATGTGCATGAGCGCGTCGTTGCCGAACTGTTGCGCGAGGCGGGGGTTGCATCGGCCTATTGCGATCTCGACGAGGATGCGCGTATCGCTCTGCTGGCCGCTGAATTAGCCCACAACCGCCCGTTGAGCGGAAGCGCGACAAAGCTTGGCGAAGAGGCGGCGAATGAAATCGCGATCCTGCATGCAGCGGCACACGCCCTCGATACCTTTGGTCCTGGCGCTATTACCACATATATTATCTCAAAGACGACAAGCCTTTCCGATTTGCTCGAAGTCTATGTGTTGTTGAAAGAGGTGGGGCTCTACCGCGTCGATGCGGATAGCGAGGTGCAAGCCCCGATCATGGTTGCGCCCTTGTTCGAAACCATTGGCGATCTTGAAGCCGCACCGGCCATCATGACCGCATTTTTTGCGTTGCCGGCAATGAAGGCCTTGGCCTTGGCGCGCGGGTATCAGGAAGTGATGATCGGCTATTCGGATTCGAACAAGGATGGCGGCTATCTGACCTCGACTTGGGGGCTGAACCGGGCATCACTCGCGTTGGCTCCGGTTTTCGAACAAGCTGACGTTACAATGCAACTGTTTCATGGCCGTGGCGGCGCTGTGGGACGAGGCGGCGGATCGGCCTTTGGCGCAATCCAGGCACAACCGCGTGGTACCGTTAATGGCCGTATTCGCATCACCGAACAGGGCGAGGTCATCGCCGCCAAATATGGTACGGTCGATAATGCCGTCGCCAATCTGGAGACGATCGCATCGGCTACCTTACTTGCTTCACTGGAGCCTGAACCATTGCCTGAGGCCGATGCAGCGCGCTTCGCCGCTGCGATGGATCAGCTTTCCAGAACCGCCTTCGTGACCTATCGCAGATTGGTTTATGAAACCGACGGCTTCACGCTTTTCTTTCGTCAGCTGACCCCAATCTCGGAGATCGCGACGCTTAAAATTGGCTCGCGCCCGTCTAGCCGCTCCAAAAGCGACCGCATTGAGGATTTGCGCGCAATCCCGTGGGTATTCAGTTGGGCGCAGGCGCGGGTGATGTTGCCCGGCTGGTACGGATCGGGGCAGGCACTCAGCAACTTTGCCGACAAAGGATTGCTGCGCGCGATGGCGCAGAGCTGGCCCTTTTTCCAGACAATCCTTGGCAATATGGAAATGGTGCTGGCGAAATCGGACATGCAAATCGCTGCGCATTATGCAGAGCTGGTTGAGAACCGGGCGCTTGGGCAAAGCTTGTTTGGCGAAATCCAGTCGGGCTGGAATACCGCGCATGATGAGCTGCTTGCCGCCACCGGGCAGACTGCGTTGCTCGAAGCCAGTCCTGCACTCAATAATTCGATACGCCTCCGCCTACCCTATATCGAGCCACTCAACCATCTGCAGATCGAACTAATGAAGCGTCACCGCGCCGGCGAGGCCGACCCGCGCATCGCCGATGGCATCCAGCTGACGATCAACGCTATTGCTACGGCGCTCAGGAATAGCGGCTGAAAAGCGCTTCGATAAAAACAGGTTCGGTTCCGATAAAGTGTTATATTTCGCCTTCATCTAAGGCCGATCGCTGTTACAGCGCGTCACCATGACCTATCCGGAGTGAGTCTTATGCGTATGCCAACTGCTACCCTTTCCGCCTTTGCCATCGCTATTGCCTGCCTGAATATGACCGCTTTTGCGCAAACGACGACTTTTGCACCGGCCGCAGCGGCAACGGTCGAGACCGACCAGAACGCCGCGATCATGACGTTCTTTGAAGAATATGATGCGCAGCAACTGGCACTCTCACCTCTCAGCAAGTCCTATCGCGGGATCAAGGATGGCGATTATGGTCGCTGGGACGATTATTCCGACGAGGCCGAGGCTCGCGCCATGGAACTCGAGCGATCGGCGCTCAAGGAAATGCGTGCGCGTTTCGACCCGGCGCGGCTCTCACCGGAAAACCAGTTGTCGTTCCGGCTGTTTGAAAAGCGCACAGTACGCAGCGAGGCGGCCTATAAATACAGGCACAATGGCTATGTCTTCGATCAGATGAACGGCGCGCAAAGCGAGTTTCCAGCTTTTCTGATCAATATTCATCGCATCGACAATAAATCAGACGCGCGCGCCTATATCAATCGCCTCTACGGCATCGGTCCCGCCCTGACGCAAGCAATCGCATCGGCAAAATCGCGCGCCGAAAAAGGCGTCCTGCCACCCAAATGGGTCTTTCCTTATGTAATCAGCGACGCGCGCAATGTGATTAGTGGCGCCCCGTTTGCCGAAGGCCCGGACGCGCCGATGTTTGCCGACTTCAAAGGCAAGGTGGGTAAGCTTTCGATTAGCCAGGTCGAAAAGGATTTGCTGATCGCGGATGCGGCGCAAGCGCTCAACGATTCGGTGAAACCGGCTTATGAAGCGCTTATTGCCGAAATGACGGCACAGGAAAAGGTCGCGAAGACCGATGACGGCATCTGGCGGTTAAAGGACGGAGCGGCTTACTATGCCGAGCGGCTGGCCAATTACACAACGACCGACATGACCCCCGACCAAATCCACGCGCTCGGCCTTGCGCAGGTCGCACGCATCCATAAGGAAATGGGTGCAGTGCAGAAGAAGATGGGCGTTAAAGGCAACCTGAAAGCGTTTTTCAAATATATGCGGGAAGACAAGAAATTCTATGCTCCCGAAAGCGATGAAGGCCGTGCATTGTATCTTTCCGAAACGCAAAAGGCTTATGATGCAATCAACCCGTTGCTGCCCAAATGGTTCGGTGTGCTGCCCAAGGCGCCTCTGGTCGTAAAACGCGTCGAAGAGTTCCGCGAGAAATCGGCAGGCAAGGCATTTTACCAGCGGCCCGCGCCCGATGGCTCACGCCCCGGCACTTACTACGCCAATCTTTACCGCATGTCGGATATGCCGCTGACCGAAGTCGATGCGCTGTTCTATCATGAAGGCGTGCCCGGCCACCATCTGCAACTCGCGATCCAGACCGAGCTGAAAGACGTGCCTGCCTTCCGCAAGTTCGGCGGGGTGACCGCCTATTCCGAAGGCTGGGGACTCTATTCGGAGAAGCTCGCCAAGGATATGGGGCTCTATACCGATCCGGCGCGCGATTTCGGTCGGTTGCAACTGGAATTGCACCGGGCGATCCGTCTGGTCGTCGACAGCGGTCTTCATCACAAACACTGGAGCCGCGAGCAGGCGATCAAATATGTCGAGGATAATTCCGCCGATGCCCCCGGCGGGATCGTGAAGGCGATCGAACGCTATATCGTTTATCCCGGCCAGGCCACGGCCTATATGGTAGGGCGCCTGAAGATCAGCGAGCTGCGCGACAAGGCGCAAAAGGCGCTTGGAGCAAAGTTCGATGTGCGCGGGTTCCACGACACCGTGCTAAAATCAGGCCCGGTTCCCCTCGATGTACTGGAAGAGCAGGTTAATGCGTGGATCGCCTCGCTGAAGTGAATAATATCTTATCGTAGCCCGTAGCCTATCGAAAGGCTGGAGGCGAACGGTCTGGAAACGGGTATCAGTCAAAGATGGCAGGCTCTAGGACGTGTGGGGAATGACTAAATTCCCACAGGCCCTAAAATCTTTGTTTAACGTTCAAGTCCGACAATCCGTACCCTCAAGCCGTCCTTCGGTTTGGGGATAGGCCAGGCCTGCCATTCAGGCGCATAACCGTCCGCTATCTCGACGCGCACCTGGGTCAACAGATGATGCATGAACAGTTTCATCTGCATATAGGCAAAATGCAGACCAAGACACATATGCGCACCACCGCCAAACGGGACCCAAGCGTATTTGTGGCGGCCTTTCGAGTTTTCGGGCGTGAAGCGCAGCGGATCGAACTTTTCCGGCTCTTCCCAATATTCCGGCATCATGTGCACAACGGACGGGCTGATGTTGACGGCAGTACCAGCAGGGATCTTGTAGCCACCGAATTCGAAGTCGCGCAGCGCCCGGCGCGGCATCGAGGGTACAGGCGGGATCAACCGCAGAGCTTCCTTGAAGGCCATCTCGGTCAATTCGAAACCGCCCAGCATATCCGGTCCGATTTCGGTTCCGGCCGATGCGACTGTCAGACATTCCTGACGAATTTTTTCCTGCCATTCGGGATGCTTGGCAAGCAGCCAGATCATCGACGTAACCGACGACGTAATCGTATCATGCGCTGCCATCATCAGAAAATTCATATGATCGATGATCTCGTCGTCTTTCATATGGCTGCCATCGTCGCGGGTTGCGCGGCAGAATTGGCTGAACATATCCTGTCGATTGGGATTACGACGGCGTTCCTCGATCTGCGGACCGAAATAGTCGATCAAATAGTTTCGTCCGGCAACGCCGCGGCCCATTTGCGTAAGGGGCAGCGGTTTGCGGACGGGGGCAACGGAGGCCGCGACCATATCGACGAACGCCCTATTGATCCTGTCCGCTTCCGGCCCCAGCGGTACGCCAAGAAAAGCGCTGGCGGCAACATCGAGTGTCAGTTGCTTGATCGCCGGATAGAAGGCCATGTCGCCACGCCAATCTGGCAATTGATCGGCAAAGATGCGGTTCATCTCGGTTACATAGCCACGCATCGGTTCGGGCTTGAAAGCGATGCCTAGCGCCCGCCTGTCCATCCGGTGATGATCGAAATCCATCAGCATCAACCCGCGCGGAAAAACCAGGTTTAATATCGGACCCCAGCCCTGTTCCGATGAAAACAGCTTGTCGCGGTCGAACAGCACCAGTTCGTTGGCGTCCGCGCCCACGAGCGCGATGTTGATGGCTCCAAAGGCTTTGGAACGGTATACCTTGCCATAGCGATCGACCATATAATTGTTGAACGCCGGTGGGTCCCGCAATAGACGAAATGTATTGCCAAAGACAGGCCAGCCATTTTCACCTGGTATATGATGCAGCGCGCTCTCTGCCGGGCGGTGCACCCAATGCGGATTTGCAGTTTCGCTATGCGCAAGGGCCATTTGAAAAACTCCGACATTAATCGTTTGATTGAACGCTTACTGCCATTTGTGTTAATAAGGTGCAACCTTCGCCCGATAAATTGGTTTACCAGTCTTAACGCCAGCCGACACAGGCATTCACATAGAATTCAACTGGAAGAAGACAATTACCGAACTACGATAGACCGTGCTTGCGAATCGACCAATTGATAGAGTTAGACAAGCTGAACCTAGGGAATAAGGCAATGGCAGGATTTAAAGCGAGATTGGCAGCCCGGTTGGCGGTGCTGGGGGCGGCAACCCTGGGGCTTTCGGCCTGCTATTATGACGGCAGTGTCGGTCTAGGCTATTATGATGATGGTTACAGCTATTATGATTGCGATCCCTATGGCGGTTTCGACAGCTATTATGATTGCGACTATAATAATGGTTTCTACAACATAGGCTATGGCGGCGGCTGGTATCAGAATTACTGGTATCCGGGCTATGGCTTCTACATCTTCGACCGCGTCGGGCGCCGGCATCAGATGTACGATCATCATCGCCGTTATTGGGGCAATCGCAGACACGAATGGTATCGCGAGCATCATGGCCGTCGTGGCGACGGTCGGGGTTGGGGCTACCGTGATGGCAACAAGCGTGATGACAACAGACGCGATGGCTACGGGCGCGGCAATGGCGGGCGCGATGGCGACAGACGTGACGGTTGGCGCGGCCGTGATTCGGGCAATTATGGTTCCGTACCGCCGGTCGCAGACAGCCCCGATCGCCAGGGATGGCAGCGCCGGGGCGAACAGAGACGTAACGAAGCGCCTGGAGAAAGTCGTAGCGAGCGACGCCGTGCATGGCGGGATCAGCGTGAGAATGCAGCACCAGCGGTGCCGGCTACGGGCCAGCCCGACGCGGCCCCTGCCCGCGGCACCTGGCGGCGCGACCGTCAACAACGTGGCGATGGCAATCGCGGCAACTGGCAGCCGGCACGGCAGCAGCCTCAGGCTGAGGCACCCCCCGCCGCTGCACCCCGGCAACAGGGTCGTTCGGAACGCATCTTGCGTAGCGAACCGCGTCCTCAGCGCGCGCCTCGGACCGATCGACCACAACGCCAGGAAGACTGATTTTTCATCAAGATTATAGTCTTTGCCGATTTACAGCTGTTGGATGGATATCTGAAAAATTTGCGCTTGCCTGCGCCAACGCCATCATAGCTTCAAACTCTAGACACTGTGGTGATTTGCCAAATCCTCCCCCAGAAGGGCAAGGATTTCTGGTAGTCGGAGCCCAAATCCCCACAGTCCCCAGAATAAGGGCAGCGGTGGCGCAGGCGGCCTCTATCGATACGATGGCTTATTGACCAAGCTCAGGCCAACCCGCCTTTTCAAACGAACGTTTCATTAACCCTATCGCTTTAATCTTGCGCTTGTCATTCCCTGTGGGGCATAGTTCGGGAAAGCGCAGACTGTATGAAGGCGGCAATGCAGGGGATAAGCGAAAGATTGCATCGCAAGAGCGTTTCGGCAATCGCCTCGCTTGAACATGGTGTCGATCGGCTTTTGTTTATTTGGATTGCTATCGCATCGGCCTTTGCTGGCTTGCGTATCGCCTTTGCTGCCAACCCCATCACGGACATACCAACCTTTCTGCAAACAATCCTGCCTTATATTCTTGTCACAGGCTCGCCTGTTGCAGCCTGGTTGATTGGCAATGCGTTGTTTCCGCGCGGTGGTCTTTATCGACAGCCCGACATCCGCCTTGCCCGTTACGGACAATGGCAGGCGATCGATTGTCTTTCGGCCAGACAACATCCGCTCTTTGGCCCCACCGGCTTGATGGCTTCGCTTGTCATTGGCATGATGCTGAACGTGCCGCTCCGCAGTCTTGAATTTCTGACTGCCGTTCCCGCCATGAACGGTCATGCGCCGTTATGGGGGCAGATGCTGATGCTGGCGATGACGGTGGATGTCGTCGTGATGAATTTTTTCTACATGATCGCCTTTGCGATGGCGTTGCGTAGCGTGCCTTGGTTTCCGCGTTTTCTGTTGATGGTATGGGGGTTGGATATCCTTTCTCAAGTCGTCATTGCGCATTTTGTCGGCGGTGCGCCGGGACTGCCCGAGACGGTCGGCATCGCTATGGGCAGCTTGTTGCAAGGCAATTTGACGAAAGTGGCGATCAGTATCGCTATCTGGCTGCCTTATCTGCTCTTGTCGGAAAGAGTGAACCTTACATACAGAATGCGGATACCCCAAGCCACCTGAAGCGGTCTTGCAATATAGAACCTTTGCAAGGGCGGCCTTGGATAGGTTCGGCTCCTGGCGTCTGCTGCCGCTAGAGGAAGGATTTGGCTAATCCCCGCAATCCCTAATGCCTTGAGCGAAAACAGAGAAATTTAGGCAATATCTATATATTTCAATGCTCTTGCACAAAGTTATAGAACCTTAGTAAGTATCTGTGATTCGGTGATATTTTATCTCCTAAGATTGTGCAAAAATCGCATGGTTAACAAAATTTTAATATAAGATACTGTTAAATAAATGTAAATTTTAGCTGTTGACCAAGGCCGTGAAAACACGGGATGATTAAAGCATCAAGGGTAGACCAAGCGAATGAGCCGGCGCGATGCTGGCCATAATAAAAACAGGGTCGCGACGGTTCAATCACTACCTCCCTTGATCTCTTTGCGCCGGTGGGAATCCCGGCCCGGGGGAATCTGACATTGCATCTATGCAAATTTGAAGGGGTAGTTTTATGCGTAATTTTGTAACCTCGTTCCTGAAGGACGAAAGCGGCGCTTCGGCAGCCGAATACGCTTTGATTTTGGCGATTGTCGGCACGGGTATTGCTGGAGCAGCGTGGCTGCTTGGTGTTGAAATCAATACCGCAATCACCGATGCGAAGGATTGCATTGCAGACGTAAATGCTGGAACTCCAGGTACCGGAACGGTAGCTTGCTAAATGCATAAAAATGCGCCCGTTGCGAGTTGCGACGGGCGCAAATGAACAACAAGAAAATTCATTAAAACGTTTCGTAAATGTCGGGGGGAATGATGTTTGCAAACCGCAATATTTTTATCATTGCTGTTGCAGCTTTGCTTGGCATAGTGGCTGTCATCGTCGCCAACGGCTATCTTTCCGGCGTCGAAAAGCGGCAGGAACGCGCGGCTGAGGAAAATCGCCTGGTTCAGATCGCCGTCGCTCGCGTGCCGCTTGCTTATGGCACGACGCTGTCGGCGGAAAATATCCGAATGATCAGCTGGCCCGCAAGTTCGCTGCCCGCAGGCGCTTTCCAGTCGACCAAGGCGTTGCTGGGCGCCGAGACGCGTGTCGCGCTTCGCCCCATAGAGGCGGGCGAACCTATCCTGCCCGGCAAGATCACCGGCCCAGGCGGCCGTGCCAGCCTTTCCGCATTGATCGATCCCGACATGCGCGCGGTCGCGGTGCGGATCAACGAGGTGGCGGGCGTTGCCGGCTTCGTGCTGCCGGGCGATACCGTCGATGTGATCGTAACCCGCACGCCTTCGACCGAAAACGATGGCAAGACCGATCCGATCACCGACATCCTGATGCAGAACATCCGCGTCGTTGCGGTCGACCAGGACCCGAGCGAAGCCAAGACCGATCCGCGTATCGGCAAAACGGTAACCTTGCTCGTCGATCAGATGGGGGCGCAGAAACTGGCGCTGGCAGGCCAGGTCGGCTCGCTGTCGCTCGCGCTGCGCAATGCGGTCAATCAGGACGCTTTCATGGCGCAGACCGTCGGCACCCGCGATCTTGGGCAGAGCGACATATCCTCAAGCTTTTACAGTACGCCGCGCTCGACGACTACTGTCGCCGCCAGCGCCTATCCGTTGCCGGCACCCGTGGCAGCGGCGCGCAACACAGCTACAGCCGCTCCACCCGTTCGTCGCAAGCCAGCGAACAGTGTAGAGGTGGAAATCTTCCGCGGAACCGCGGGTGCATCTTACGACGTTTCGCGCCACAGGGGGTATTGAGCGCATGATGACCTTATATCGACTTATCACCGTAGCCCTAAGCCTGTCGAAGGGCGCTTCCCGTCCAGGCGTGCTTCGACAGGCTCAGCGCTGCGGTTCCATTCAATATCATCATGGTTCAAACGCATGAATAAAGCAGCTTTCCTTATCGGCGCGGCGTTGGCAGCAGCCTTCGCACCGTCCGCTGCGGCACAGGGCCCCGGCTATTACAGTTCGTCGGATGCGGGGCTCCATGCAGGACAACTCGACGTTCCGCTTAATAAAAGCCAGGTTCTGACCGTCGACCGGCCGTTCGGCAAGGCAATGGTCGGCAACCAGGAAATTGCCGACATCATGCCGATCACCAACCGGTCGCTTTATGTGCTCGGCAAGAAGATGGGCACGACCAGCCTGACGGTTTACGATAACGCCAATAACGTCATTTCGGTGGTCGATGTCGCCGTAGGCCCCGATATCGTTTCGCTGCGCCGGCAACTTTCCGAACTGATCCCCGGCGAACCGATCGGCGCGCGGATATCGAACGAGGCGATCGTGCTGACGGGAATCGTATCGAATGGCCCGGCGATCGACCGCGCCATCCAGCTGGCCAAGACCTATGCAGGCGACAAGATCGTCAACATGATGTCGGTGGGGGCAAGCCAGCAAGTGATGCTGGAGGTGCGTTTTTCGGAAGTGACACGCCAGGGCGGCAAGCAATTGGGCGTCAGCGCTTTTGTCGGCAGCGATGGCGGCAGTTTTGGTGCGGCGCTGGGTAACGGGGCGCGGCTCGTTCCCGATCCCGATACAGGTGAAGGTATCCTCAAGCTGGAGGCGATCACCAACAGTTTCGGTATCTTCCGCAAATTCGGTCGTCTGGCCGGTTTGAATGTTGAAGGCGTCCTCGACGCGCTGGAACGCCGGGGTTTGGTTAAGACGCTGGCCGAACCGACGCTGATCGCGCTTTCGGGCGAGACCGCATCCTTTCTGGCAGGCGGCGAATTTCCGGTACCCGTCGCGCAAAATGGCGGCGGCGGCGGGGGCGGCGGCGGAAACAGCAGCACTATTACCGTCGAGTTCAAACCTTTCGGTGTAGGGCTATCCTTCACCCCGACCGTGCTGGCTGATGGCGTGATCAACCTGCGCGTGCAGCCCGAAGTCAGTTCGATCGATCCCAGCGCATCGATCAGCATCAACGGACTGCAGGTTCCGGGGCTGCAGACAAGGCGTGCGGACACCGTCCTCGAACTGCGCGATGGCGAAAGCTTTGCGCTGGCAGGGCTGATCCGCAAGGATTTCCAGACGACGGTTCGCCAAGTGCCCTTATTGGGATCGATTCCTATCCTGGGCTCACTCTTCCGTTCGTCGGGCTTTCAAAAAGGCGAAACCGAACTGGTCATCGTCGTCACCCCGCGCATCGTCCAGCCGATCAAGGCTGGCGCGCCCGTCGCGTTACCGACCGAGCGGGTACAAAATCCCGATGAAGGCGAGCTGTTTCTGCTGGGCCGCACCGACAAGGCGGTGGGTATCGACCCGACCAATCCGGATGCGCCGCCGCCTGAAGGCCTGAAATCGGGCAAGACAGGAGCCGATTATGACTATTGAGCGCAAAATGGCACTCGCGACCGCCGCAGCCGCGCTGCTTACGGCCTGCACGCCAAACGACACCGGCCTGGGCAACGCGGTGAAGAGCAACAATATGGCCCAGGTTGTCGATCCCGATCCCGGCCATGAAGGCGCAGCATCGGCGGACGGCAACCAGGTCGCAGGCGCCCAAGCCCGCCATCGCACCGATACGGTCAAGCAACCGACCCCGGTAAACACGACCGCAGGGGGAAGCGGTTCGGGTTCGTCCTCGGGCGGGAATTGAAGGTTTCGGGGGGCGTTTCCGATGTGGTCGATTGCTGGCAGCCTGTGGCGGAATGAGAGCGGGGCTATTGCCGCGACCTATGCCCTAGCCTTACCTGCATTGATCGCCGTTGGCGGCATTGCCTTTGATTATGCCCGACTGGCTGCTATGGATACCGAGTTGCAAAATGCCGCCGATCAGGCTGCACTGGCGGCGGTAACGCAGTTGGACCAAACCCCAACATCATGCAGCCGTGCTGTGGCCGCTGCACGGACATTGATCGCCAACCGCACTCTTTTCGCAAATGACGGCGATGCCGCCGGTAGGAATGTTGCAATTGCGGATCAGACTGCAAACAGCGGCTGTGGCACAGCAAGTGACCGGATAAAATTCTACAGTTCCTACACAAGCGCAACCAACAATACCGTTACCACCGACCCGTTGATGGCGCGCTTCGTAAGCGTCACTGTCAACACCCGCAAAGCGGTCTATGCACTCACGCCGATCGTTGCACAGTTCGATTCGGGCAATGTTACAGGCAGCGCCGTTGCAGGATTGGGCTCGGCCATCTGCAAGGTACCGCCGGTAATGATCTGCAATCCGGCAGAACCCGATGGCAATACCGATGTGAATTTCGCATTCAACATTGCCGAGGGCGTAGGGCTGAAACTGGTAACAGGCGACGCGGATGCGCCAGGCAATTTCGGCTGGCTCGATACCGGCTTTGACAAGGGCAACGGCACGCCTGAACTCGCAACGTCGCTTGGATACAACTCCCCACCCGGAGACTGCTCACCGATACAGGGCGTCGATCTGAAGACGGGCTTGCGACCGGTCGTAATGGATGCGCTCAACACCCGTTTCGATATCAGCGCAGCGGGCGGCAATACCTGCCGGGCCGGAGGGACATGCTCACCCTCGCGCAATGTCCGCAAGGATCTGGTTCGTCGGAACCAATGCAATACCGGCAATAACGGATGGCAGGAATCGGCCAATCCGTATCGCCCTATCGCGAACGAACCTTTACTTTCGGCCTATCCCGACATCATGGGCCACCCACGCGATATTTGTCATGCGGTTAGCTATGATGGTGTGTGCGGTACGGGTGGAACGGCCAGCAGAGTTGGATCGGGCGTATGGGATCGTAATGCCTATTTTCGGGTGAATTACGGGTGGAATTCGCAATCTGTCTGGATGGCGGCGACTGGCCTGCCTGCGAATGTCACGCGCTACAAAGTGTATGAATGGGAACTGGCCAATCCCGGAATTGCCGATATGGTGCAATCCACCGGGGGCAGCCGAACCGGCCATAGCGCCCCCTTGTGCCGATCACCGGGTATCACTCCCGGTGGCGACAGCGTCGATCGCAGGCGGATATCTGCGGCAGTGCTCAATTGCGAAGCATTGGGACTTAATGGTTCCGAAACCGATGTTGAGGTGCTCGAATGGATCGATCTGTTTCTTGTTGAACCTTCGATCCAGCGGCGGCGCGGATCGACTGTCGTTACCGAAGTCGGCGATGTCTATGTCGAGGTGATCGGTAAGACCGGATCAGGAACCGCAGGTGCAACTGCAGGTCAGGTTGTCCGCCGCGACAAACCTTATTTGATCGAATAGCCGATGCCTATCATTCGATCTTTCATGCAATGCCGTAAGGGTGCCGCAGCTGCCGAGATGGCGCTTGTAACGCCCTTGCTTATGATCATCATGTTTGGTGCGTTCGAACTAGGCAATTATTTCTACAGCCAGCATGTCGTCACAAAAGCCGTCCGTGATGGCGCGCGCTTTGCCTCACGCTCCCTGCCGATTGATGTCGATTGTACGGCATTGCCTGCAGGC
>JBOFLS010000016.1:0-20084 GCA_051657985.1 Sphingorhabdus sp.
TAGAGTTTGTCCTATTTAGATAGAACCGTAGTGCTGAGCCTCCTGAGCTTGTCGAAGGGCGAAGCACGCCTAGCCGATAAGCGCCCTTCGACAGGCTCAGGGCTACGGTGAAGTTTCAACTTAAACAGGACAGACTCTAAATCGCTGCATCCCTGACGACAGCAACCCCGGCCTCGCGCTGTGCTTTCAATTCCTGTTTCAGCTTGGCCGGATCGCGCGCGAAGACGAAGCCGAAACTCACCCCGCCTTCCTTGCCGATCGTCGCGTGATGCAGCTTGTGCGCCTGTACCAGCCGCTTGGCGTAGCCGTTTTTAGGCACCCAACGGAAATAGCGCTGATGCACCAGCCCGTCATGCACGAAGGTATAGATCACCCCGTAAACGGTAATCCCCATCGCGACCCACCACAGGAAAGGCGAGTTATAATAGCCGTAAGTAAACAATCCGATTGCCGCAGCCGCGCCGACGATGCCGAACAGATCGTTCTTTTCAAGTGTGTTGTCATGCGGTTCATGATGGTCGCGATGCCAGCCCCAGCCCCAGCCATGCATGATATACTTATGCGCGCCCCAGGCGACGAATTCCATCGCGATTACGGTACCGATAACGGTCAGAATGATTTCAAGCGTGTTCATGCCGATACTCTTTGTGTCGCCGGGGCAGCGCCCACCAGGGGACGTTCGGCGCCAAATGATGCTCGTGATGATAGCCGAAATGGAAACAACTGAAAAGCGACGCCAACGTTCCGAAATCGTTGGTCCGTGCGCGGTGATGATCGGGAAAGGCCGCGTCCTCGTGCCGATGCGGGCGATAGGTGCCGAAATAGAAAAGCTGCAGCGAAGAGGCGATCGCGGGAAACCCATAGAGCAGCGCGATATTTTCGGGCGGTACGTCCAAAAGGAAGAAATAGGTAAGGACCACGCTCCAGACGAACAGCATCGACTGCCAGCCGAAATAGCGTTTCAGGAACTGGGCGTACCAGGGCCAGAAATCATGGGGGTTACCAATGTGAAAATCGGGATCGTCTGCCGTTCCCACCGATTTGTGGTGGGCAAAATGCGCGTCGCGCATCTTGCGCCAGCCAAACCCTGCATAAAGGAACAGCACGATCGCCCCGACCCAACCGTTCAATCTTGGTCTGCCCGGGGCCAGGCTGCCATGCATGGCATCATGCGCCACGATGAACATGCCCACGGACAGCCAGCATTGCAGGGCAAAGATGAATGGCACCAACAGCCAGTTGCCCGTCGTGATTTCGAAAGCGTACATCGCCCAGAAATGCACCGACAACCAGACAGCGAACATCATCGCGGCAAGCGTCAGGCCGACAATCGTCTGGGATCTGTGAATTTCCGGCGTGGCCATGCTTTGGCCTATATAGGGGCCGTATCCGCTTTCGGAAAGAAGTAAGCGGCAATATCGGCACTGATCCGCGAAGGACGCAGCGTTTCAGCATCGATGCAGCACCAGCTCGACTTCACTTCGGCCAGAACTTCCTCACCACGCTTGATGATCGTCTGATAAAAGGCACGAGCGCCGTGAATGCTCTCCAAGATCACATCGGCAACGACATCATCGTCCAGAAAGGCTGGTTTGCGGTAGGTAATCTCATGCTTCAGCGCCACCCAGGCGCGTTCGGCCACAGCCTCGGGCGGAGCAAGCTTGCGCCAATGTTCAAGCACCGCATCCTGCACCCAACCCAAATAGCGGGCGTTGTTGACATGCCCCATGAAATCAATGTCGGCAGGCAGAATCTTGATCGGAAAAAGGTGCACAAGGCTGTTCATGGTACCATTATAAGCAAAGAGTGTTACGATTTCCAGAACGCAGCCTCTACGGGCTGATATTCTTTGACGAGAGAATTTGGCAAGCTGTCGCAACCGACAACTTGATTACAAAAAACGATCCGTAAACGTTGAAACGGTTCTTTTTGTCGTTGAACCGCCGATTGCCATGTTGCTGCATAACGCAGGGAACTTTCGGCAAAAACGAAATATTCAGTGTCGACTACCGGTCAGCCGACTGTCAAAGAGCAAGCAAGATGGTACACGAACAGAGCCTTTGTAGGACAGCATAAAGTGCAGCCGTTCAAATTGAAGACGAAAGCAGATCGCTCAATTTTGCGACGGCACTATCGGCCAGGGAAACTTCATCGATACCTATTTTGGAAGTTAGAACCTGTTTATCCGATAGGATTTGCGCCCAGCGAAAAATAGTCGATATAGGCAAACCCGTGCGGTCTGCCAGATCACCGATCGACAGGCTGCCGATCGATCCGCTGGTTTCGACTTGCGGTTCCGAAAACAGCTCCAGCAAGATATCCCAGGCTGGCGTTGCCATTAATTTGGGGGCAAGCGCCATCATCGCTTCGCGCCGGACCGTGCGTATATGACGAGCAAAGGCAATGGCCTTCGCGCTATTTCGGTTTACAGACTCCATGATCTGTCCCCCCCATATCGCAAAAGCCTTTGCCGGTGCCGCCAAGTCCCGATGGCCAGCAGGAGCAGCACCGGATAGGATGCCGCCACCTGCATGATACCATAGGCCTGCGGATCGAGATCGATCGACAGCATACGGACTGCGTGCGAGCTTAGAGCAATGGTTTGCAGTGATGCAACGCAGAACGTCCAAAGGCGGTTTGCATATAAGGCTAGGAGTACAAAGCTTAGCCAGGCAGCGGAATCGATACACAAATGTGCGAAGTTGATGGTTTGATATGTGTTCGACAACAGACCATGCAACAATGGGTCAGCAAGCATCATGCCTGCAAAGGTAAATGCAACGGATTTTTCTGGCCCCGATCCCCGCCAATAGGCAAAAATGAGGATCAGAAAGGTTGCAGCAAAATAGATCATTGTATGAATCAATCCAGCCTTGCAATTAAAGATTATTGTTAAGCTACAACGCGCAATTTTGCTGATTTTGTTTCTTCCGATGCCTGGCCCCTGCATTCCCCATGCATGTCAGCCACCGAATAAATTTTACCCACATCCAGCATATCGCCATGAACGCGCAGCACATCGTTGGAAACGCCGACCAGCGATATCTGCGTTTTGGCCAGGCGCATCAGCGTTGCCTGTCCGGTCGATCCGGGTACGCCGCTATCCTTGCGGGCCTTGACCAACGTTGCCATCAGATTGGCGACGGCGAACATCGCGTCATCGATTGCCGCCTCGGTCTGGGGGATGGCGACACCGATTTCTTCTGCACAATCCGCAATTATCTTAGACATAAATCATCCTTTCCCGCGAACGACGTAGGTTCGCTTGTCTTATGCGTTACGACCATGGGAAATCTTAGGAAGAAGCAACCAACCGGGTGAGCACTTCGCTGACCGAAAGACCGATGAGCAAGAGCCCCATTATTCCAACCGCCCCGAATAATATCACCATCAGACGCAGCGGAATCCGGTTTTCACCGCTCAGCTTTTCCAAGATCAGCATGCGCATGCCATGGTCCTGTCCATAGGCGGACGACGCTGTCTGTCCGGCTATGGCAAGGGATGCATAGGCAGGCTGTTCCCGTTGATCAGAATTAGCCGGAATTGGTGTTTCGGGAAGATATGCCGGATCATATGCGATCCGATCATAGGTTTCATTTGCCTGCATGAAGAGCAACGCGGCCTCATCGCGTGTGGCAACGCCCAGAGCATCGCGGGCATTGGCAATTCGTTGATCGACGGCGGGTTTGGAAATGTTGAGGATGCGGGCAATTTGTTTCGATGTTTTGCGCTCGACAACCAGCGTCAAAACCTCCCGCTGTTTGTCGGTCAGGCTGGCGATTCGCTGTGCAATTTGGGGATCAGGATGTGTGGGCATGGCGATATCTCAATGCGCTAGTGCGCTGTTCCTGCAATATAGGATTATTTGCAGGCCGCATTGTCATTGGACCGTATCTTTTTTGGCATTGGCGGTTTCTATCAGGATATTCAGCGCCATATCGAGATGCGCGGCGGCCACACCCTGGCCTAGCCGATCCAGCTCATCCTGGCTTTGGCGCATATCGTCGATCACTTTCAGCAGCCTTGCCAAAGGATCCTGGTCGCTATTTTCGGAATCCGTCATTGTCGCCCGCCATTATTTATAACCCAATTTCCCCTTTGGATCTTCTTCGCTCATATAGGGTTCTGCGATGAAGCGCAAATCGCCTGTTTACAGAACCTTCTTTGCATAGGGCTTGCCTTTCATTCAGACAGACGCAATGGCACCCATATGACCCAAGCCCGAACTCTTTATCAAAAGATCTGGGATGCGCATGTCGTGGAGCAGCGCGACGACGGCACTGCGATCATGTTCATAGACCGGCATCTTGTCCATGAAGTCACCAGTCCGCAGGCTTTTGAAGGCCTGCGCGTCGCAGGCCGAAAGGTGCGGCGGCCCGATCTGACGCTGGCGGTGCCCGATCACAACCTGCCCACGACCGCGCGCCGCGACCGGCAAGGAAACCGCATTCCCATCGCCGACCCCGAAAGTGCGCAGCAATTGGCCGCGTTGGAGGCGAACGCCCCCGCATTCGGTATCCGCTATATCGGCGATGCGGATGCTGAACAGGGCATTGTCCATGTCGTTGGCCCCGAACAGGGCTTTTCGCTGCCTGGCACAACCATCGTTTGCGGCGATAGCCATACCGCCTGTCATGGCGGATTGGGCGCGCTGGCCTTCGGCATCGGCACCAGCGAGGTCGAGCATGTGCTGGCAACGCAGACGCTGCAGTTGAAGCGATCCAGATCGATGGAGGTGCGTGTCGAGGGCGAGACAGGCCCGGGCGTTACCGCCAAGGACATAGTGCTCCATATTACCGGCGTTTTGGGTGCTGCGGGTGGCACCGGCTATGTCATCGAATATACCGGCAGCGCAATCCGCGCGCTGAGCATTGAAGGTCGGCTGACGGTCAGCAATATGGCGATCGAACATGGCGCGCGCGCCGGGTTGTGCGCCCCCGATGAGAAGACCTTCGCCTATCTGAAGGGCCGCCCGATGGCTCCCAAGGGCGCGGACTGGGATGCGGCGGTTGCCTATTGGCAGACGCTGAAGACCGATCCGGGTGCGACCTATGACAAGGTCGTTGCCATCGACGCCGCAGACATTGCACCCAGCGTCACCTGGGGTACCAGCCCCGAAGATGTCGTGCCGATCACTGCTGTCGTCCCCGATCCGAAAAGCTTTGCCGATCCATCCAAACAGGAAGCCGCGCAAAAGAGCCTCGACTATATGGGCCTGACCCCCGGCACACGCCTGCAGGATGTGGAAGTGCAAAACATCTTCATCGGCAGCTGCACCAACAGCCGTATCGAAGATCTGCGCGCCGCCGCTGCCGTGCTGAAAGGGCGCAAGAAAGCCGCAAACATTCGCTGGGGCATCGTCGTCCCCGGCTCAGGCTTGGTAAAGCGCCAGGCCGAAGCCGAAGGCCTCGACCGCATCTTCATCGACGCCGGCCTCGAATGGCGCGAACCCGGCTGCTCCGCCTGCCTCGGCATGAACCCAGACAAGGTGCCCGCGGGCGAACGCTGCGCCTCCACCAGTAACCGCAACTTTGTGGGCAGGCAGGGGCCGGGTGCGCGGACGCATCTCGTCAGCCCCGCGATGGCGGCAGCGGCGGCGGTGACGGGGCGGCTGACGGATGTGCGGGAGTTAGTGGGGTGACTGGCCAATGCCATTGCGGAAAGAACTCTATCTCCATTCCTCGCCGCCCGGCCTTCCTATATTGTTGTAACTGCTCACTTTGCCGAAAGAGCGGCGGACTTTGGGGATATTTCCCCGCAGAAGGAGTCACGTTTAGTGGCGCAACTGCCTCTTATCGGCGGATCGACAAAGACATTGCCAAAGGCGCTCTGCACTTTTGCGATCAATGCGGAAACACAACACACTGGATATCTGATACCGATGCTGGCGACTGGACCTGTGCCGTAAATATGAGATTATTTGACCCTGCAGCGTTGACAGGAATACCGATCTATTACCCTGATGGAGCCAATTGGAGCGGCAATGGCGCGTTCGACTTTGTGCGCGACCCGGAGATACATAGTGGCATATCCCATTGACATATCCCGCACACAAAGCTAGGGTAACTCGATGAACGCCCCTTCCAAATTTGAATATGGCACAAAGCTGTTCAAGCTCAATCGCAGTCAGGCTATGCGGATTCCAAAGGACTTGGCGTTTCCTGACGATGTGAAAGACGTCATCATACGTCGTTCGGGAGATTCACTGATCGTCACGCCGGTGGCAAAGAAATGGAGCGATTTTTTTGCCATGTTGCCGGCAGATGAGGATTTCGTTTTGCCCGATGATCCGCCGCCTACCGATGTGATAGAGCCGCTGTAAGCATGGAGGCCATGCTCGACTCAAATGTCTGCATTCGGGCAATGCGGGCAGCAGGGGACGATGTTCGGGCCTGGCTTGCCGAACAATCGGACAGGTTGTGCTTGTCCACTATCGTCGTGCACGAACTGCTTGTTGGAGCAGAGCTTTCTGCAAGGCGGGATTTTCAAATCAAGCTCATCGGCGAATTGACGGCAAGGTTGGAGGTGAAGGACTTTGACTCGCTTGCAGCCGGTCATGCCGCGCATATACGTGCCGATCTACAACGCCGCGGTGCGTTGATCGGAGTGAACGATATGCTGATTGCAGGGCATGCCCGCAGTCTGGGGCTAAAACTCATAACAAACGATCTTGTCGATTTTCGCCGTGTCGAAGGCCTGCGCTGCGAAGACTGGCTAGCAGAGGAAAATATATGAACCCCGTGAATATCATCCAGGGCAAAGCCTATCCCTTTGGCCTGAAAAATGTCGATACCGATGTGATCATCCCCGCCGCATGGCTGAAGACGATCAGCCGCACCGGCCTAGGCAAGGGTGCGTTTGAGGCGCTCAGGAAGGATCCGGACAATCTGTTCGATTCGGTCGACTATGCAGGTTCTCCGATATTGATCGCAGGCGACAATTTCGGTTGCGGCTCCAGCCGGGAGCATGCCGCTTGGGCACTGGCCGATATGGGCATCAAAGCTGTAATCGCGCCCAGCTTCTCCGACATATTTTCAGGCAATGCATTCAAAAATGGGCTGCTGACCGTAAGGCTGCCGCAAGAGGCGGTCGATCGGTTGATGGAGGTCGCCAAGACCGATCCGATCCATATCGATCTCGAAAACCAGGTGGTGACCACGCCCTTTCAGGATCGTTTCGCTTTCGAAATCGACCCGTTCCGCAAGCATTGCCTGATGGGCGGTCTGGACGAAATCAGCATCACCTTGGCAAGCAGCGACGCAATTTCCGCTTATGAAGCGAAACTGAAAACGGAACAGCCCTGGCTGACACCTTCCATGGCCTGATCCAGCGCCTTTGCCATGACATTTTGTAAAAAAGGCGGAAAGGAAAGAAGAGGTGGCATTTTGGCACAAACGCCTTCTTTTCTTCCCGCCTTTTTCACATGAATCTTCCTAGTTCCACTAATTGCAACCTATGCGTAAACCGCTATGGCAAGCCAAAATAGGAATTGAGAGGAAAAATCGATGAAAGCCCTGTTATCCACAGCCACAGGCGGCCCTGAAACGCTGAGCATAGGCGAGTTGCCCGATCCGGTGGCAGGGCCGGGCCAGATAGTCGTTGCGGTAAAAGCCGCATCGATCAACTTTCCCGATACGCTGATGATCGTCGATCTTTATCAATTCAAACCACAACGCCCCTTTGCGCCGGGCGGCGAGGTTGCAGGTGTGGTCGAGGCGGTGGGCGAAGGCGTGACCGGCTTTGCCGTGGGCGACCGGGTGATCGCGCTCTGCGGCAATGGGGGACTGGCCGAAAAAGTGGCGGTCAGCACGTTCAGTTGTTTCAAAATGCCCGATGCCATGCCGTTTGAGGACGGCGCGGCGCTGCTGATGACCTACGGCACGTCTGCCCATGCTTATAAGGACCGGGCGCATCTGAAGGCGGGCGACACTGTGCTGGTGCTGGGCGGCGCCGGCGGCATCGGGATCAGCGCGATCGAACTGGCAAAGGCCTGGGGTTGCCGTGTTGTCGCCGGGGTTTCGAGCGAAGCCAAGGCCGCGATTGCGCGCGAAGCCGGAGCCGACGAAGTGGTCGTCTATCCGCGCCAGCCGTTCGACAAGGATCAGTCGAAAGCGCTTGCCGACGCTTTCAAGGCGGCGGCGGGCGGCGAAGGCTATAATATCGTCTACGACACGGTCGGCGGCGATTATTCCGAACCCGCGGTGCGCGCGATTGCGTGGGAAGGGAAGTTCCTGGTCGTCGGCTTCCCGGCGGGGATCGCAAAATTGCCGCTCAACCTGACGCTGTTGAAAAGCTGCGACGTCTGTGGCGTGTTCTGGGGCGCCTTTGCCGCACGCGACCCGAAACGCAACCACGCCAACATCGCCGAACTGTTCGAACTGTACGATGCGGGCAAGATCAAACCGCGCATCTCCGGTACCTTCCCGCTCGACCGCGGCGGGGAGGCCATAGCGAGGCTCGGCAACCGGGAAGCCGTCGGCAAGCTGATAGTCACGATCTAGGGTCGCATTTTTGCCAACAAAGATGTAAAAGAGGGTTCAGCGCAAACCCAATCCCTTTTCGCCTGTTGCTTCTCGCGCCTTTTACAAATTTCATCGGACTCACGCCTTGCGTACCCCGCCCTTGTTTGGCAGGACCGGTATGCCTACTTAAAAGCCGATAGCCGGGGATTAAAGCATGACCACATTCGATGACCGCGAAAGCGCCTTTGAAAACAAGTTTGCGCATGATGAGGAAATGCAATTCAAAGTTACCGCTCGCCGCAACAAGCTGGTCGGGCTATGGGCGGCGGAGCGGATGGGGCTGACGCCCGAAGAGGCGGATGCTTACGCAAAGTCGGTTGTGCAGGCCGATTTTGAAGAAGCGGGCGATGAGGATGTCGTACGAAAGCTGTTTGGCGATCTGACCTCTGCCGGGCTTGATACCGACGAAGCGACGATCCGGGCGGCACTTGATGCCAAGATGGTTGAGGCGCGCCGCCAGTTTATAGAAGAGGCTTGAGGGTGTTGCCATGCCGATGGCTGCGCATGATATCGAAGTTATGATCAAAGCCGCTTTCCCCGATGCGGCGGTTGAGATTACCGACCTGCGCGGCGATGGCGACCACTATGCTGCGCGCGTTGTGAGCGATGCCTTTCGTGGTATGCCGCGGGTAAAGCAGCATCAAGCAGTATATAAAGCTCTGGGCGGTCGAATGGGCGGAGTGCTTCACGCGCTGCAACTGACCACTGCCGTGCCGGAGTGATTGAAGTCTAATTCATACCGTAGCCCTGAGCCTGTCGAAGGGCGCTTATCGGCCAGACGTGCTTCGACAGGCTCAGCACTACGGCTTAGGGTCCAGACCCTGTTTGGAGTTTTTGAAATGTCCGCGAACGAACGTATCGATGAAATGGTGAAAGCGAACGATGTTGTCCTTTTCATGAAGGGCACACCGTTGTTTCCGCAATGCGGCTTTTCCAGCCGGGCGATTGCGATCCTCGATCATTTGGGCGTCGAATATGCCAGTGTCGATGTGTTGCAGGATCAGGAAATCCGTCAAGGCATAAAGGAATATGCGGACTGGCCGACGATTCCGCAGCTTTACATCAAGGGTGAATTTCTCGGCGGCAGCGATATCATGATGGAGATGTACGAGGCCGGCGAACTGCAGGAACTGGTCGAACAGCACGGACTGGCCAAAGCCCCGTGAGGCTATTTTCCCCTTCCGCAGACGGGAGGGGAATTTCTTTCCAAATCATCACAGCAAAGCTAAGCGCGGTTCATGCAGAATTCGCGGAACGATATCCCCTATATTGCAGATCTTTATGGTGAGACGTTTCTTGCGGATAATGACGATGCGCAAGCCGTACGGTTACGCCTTGCCAACTATTTTCCAGGCCTTGCCGCTGTCGGGATAGCGGCAGCGGCGGCCACCTGGTTTTCCGAACATTATGGCATGCCGGTGGTTTTGGCCGGGTTGCTGCTGGGACTGGCGCTGAACTTCGTTTCTTCGCAACCCAAGGTGCATGCCGGGCTCGACCTGTGCGGTACCACCGGCTTGCGCTGGGGCATCGTCTTGCTTGGTACCCAAGTCACCGCGATGCAGATTGGCAGTCTGGGCGGCCTTGCCTTTGCCGGACTGATTCTGATCATGATGCTCACGATCGGTGCCGGGCTGATAGGCGCACGATTGAGCGGGCAGACGCATCTCGCCGGTTGGCTCGCAGGTGGCGCCACCGCGATTTGCGGCGCGTCGGCGGCGCTTGCCATCTATGCGCTGATCGGGAAGAAACGCCTTGACCAGTCGCAATTCACGTTGACCCTGGTCGGCATCGCAATGGCGAGTGCGATCGCCATGTCCTTCTATCCCTTGATCGCCGCATGGCTCGATTTCAGCGACCGGCAGGCTGGTTTCCTGATCGGGGCGGCAACGCACGACGTCGCACAAGCGCTGGGTGGGGGCTACAGTTACTCGCAAGGCGCGGGTGAGACGGCAACGATCGTCAAGCTTTCGCGCGTCGCCCTGCTGGCCCCGGCGGTAGCGCTGATCGGGCTGGCTATCGGATCGGCAGATGGCAAGCCATCGGGCCTATTGGCACGCATCCGCTTGCCGTGGTTCATCCTTGCCTTTTTCGCCTTGATGGCGGTCAACTCGCTTATTGTTCTGCCGCAATGGATCGCGGAATACGGATTGATCGCATCGAAAGCATTGTTGCTTTTCGCCGTTACCGCAACCGCAATGCGTTCGCGCCTCGATGCGCTGCTGAGCCAGGGGTGGCGTGCGCTGTTGCCGGTAATTCTGGCTTCGCTGACGGCGTTTCTGCTGTCGCTGGCTGTGGCTTCTCTGCTTTCATGAGTGCAATGGTATACGATCTGGCCGTGATTGGCGGGGGAGTGAATGGGTGCGGTATCGCCCGCGATGCGGCAGGCCGCGGTGCCAAGGTCATCCTTCTGGAACGCGGCGATCTGGCGAGCGGGACATCTTCGGGATCGACCAAGCTGATTCATGGCGGCCTGCGCTATCTGGAACATCGCGAATTCGCTCTGGTGCGTGAAAGCCTGATCGAACGCGAGAAACTTTGGAGGATCGCGCCGCACATCATCTGGCCGATGCGCTTCATTCTGCCATACCGAAAGGGTCTGCGCCCGCGTTGGCTGTTGCGCGCGGGGCTGTTTCTCTACGACCATATCGGCGGGCGCAAACGCCTGCCCGCGACACGAACGATCAACTTGCAACATGAAGCGGCGGGCAAGGCATTGAAACCGGGGTTTACAACAGCGTTCGAATATTCGGATTGCTGGGTCGACGACGCCCGGCTTGTCGTGCTGAATGCACGCGATGCGGCCGATCGGGGGGCGGATATCCGTACCCGTACCGAAGTTACGGGCTTGCTGCGCATAGACGATGTCTGGCAGATAAGCCTGGCCAGCGGCGAAATCATATCGGCAAGAGCGATCGCCAATGCCGCCGGCCCTGCGGTTGTCGATCTGTTCGACCGGATCGACGAGCGTAAAAGCCGGCATGAAAAAACCATCCGCCTGGTACGCGGTTCGCATATAGTCGTGCGCAAGCGTTTCGACACACAGCAGGCGTTCTTTTTTCAAAACCCGGATGGCCGCATCTTTTTTGCCATTCCCTATGAGGACGATTTTACCCTGATCGGCACCACCGATGCCGACCATCGGCCCGGCGATCCGGTGGCAGCGAGTGCCGAAGAGATTGGCTATCTTTGTGCAGGCGCAAGCGAATATCTGAGCGAACCGGTAACGCCGGAAGATGTGGTCTGGAGCTATGCCGGGGTCCGCCCGCTGGTCGATGACGGATCGGGCAAGCCTGAGGCTGCCTCGCGCGGTTACCGCTTCGATGTCGATGTCGACGAAGCGGGGGGCACACCGCTGCTGTCGGTTTTTGGCGGCAAGATCACAACCTATCGCTATCTTGCCGAAGGTGCGGTCGAGGAACTGGCTCGCTGGCTGCCGCCTTTGAAAGGGAAAGCTTGGACGGCAGACCACGCCCTGCCCGGCGGGGACTTTCCGATCGACGGCGTAATTGGTTTGCAGCAGGCGTTGATGGCCGACTATCCCTTTCTCGATAGGATGACGGTCAATCGTCTGGTCCGCAGCTATGGCACCAGCGCACGGCTGTGGCTTGACGAAGCAAAAAGGCTGACCGATCTGGGGCATGATTTCGGTCACGGCCTTACCGAAGCCGAGGCCGATTATCTGGTGGACCGCGAATGGGCGCGGACAGCAGACGACATATTGTGGCGGCGCAGCAAGCTCGGCTTGCGGTTCGATTGCGCGCAGGTTGCGGCACTCAAGGCCTTTCTGGCAAAGAAATAGCGGTTTAATCGGTGTAATTATCGTGTACCCTCTCATCCAAGAATCGCACGCGACCTCTGCGATACGAAAGGGTGGGAATGAACGAAGCGGCGCATGCGGCTGACGGTTTTGCCGCGTTCATCAGCTACAGCCACGCCGATGCCGACGCCGCATCGAAATTGCAACGCAGACTCGAACGCTATCGCCTGCCCGCGCACGTCGCAAGGGAGACGGGGGGAGCGAGCGGAAGCGAAACGCGCGCACTCGGCAGAATCTTTCGCGATCGCGAGGATCTGGCCGCTGCGCCCAGCCTGTCGGATGCGATCCGCGATGCGCTATCAAAGTCGCGGGCACTGATCGTCGTCTGTTCGCCCGATGCGCGGGCTTCACGCTGGGTGGCCGAAGAGATAAAGCTGTTTCGGGCACTGCATCCCGAACGACCGGTGTTGCCGGCGTTGGTGCGCGGCGAACCGGGGGATGCCTTTCCCGATGCATTAAGCGAAGGGGGCCTTGAGCCGCTGGCTGCCGATTTACGCAAAAGTGCCGATGGCTGGTCGCTGGGTTTTCTGAAAATCGTAGCCGGGATCGCCGGCGTTCCGCTTGACACGCTCGTGCAGCGCGATGCGCAACGCCGTGTGCGTCGCGTGACCTGGATCACGCTTGGGGCGCTGACAGCCATGTTAGCAATGGGGGTAATGACAGCCTTTGCGATCTCGGCCCGCAACGAAGCAGCCCGTCAGCGAACGAGTGCGGAGGGGCTCGTCGAATATATGCTGACCGATCTGCGCGATAAATTGCGCGGTGTTGGTCGGATCGATGTGATGGACGGCGTCAATCAGCGCGCGATGGAACATTATCAAAAGCAGGGCGATCTCAGTGTCCTGCCTGCCGATAGCCTTGATCGGCGCGCGCGCATTCTGCATGCCATGGGGGAGGATGCCGATAAAAGCGGCAATCTGGAACTGGCACATGCCCAATTTTTGGAAGCGCATCGTGCAACTGGCGTGTTGCTTGCGCGCGAGCCTGAAAACGCCGACCGTATATTCGCGCATGCTCAAAGCGAATATTGGGTCGGCCAGGCAGCATGGCGTAAACGCGACCGGTCCACGACAGCGAAATATTGGCACGCTTATGCCGATCAGGCGGCAAAACTTCTTGAAGTCGATAAAGACAAGGCACGCGCTAATCTGGAAATGGGCTATGCGCTGGGCAATTTGTGCGATCTTTATCTCTACGACAATTACGATCTGGCAAAGGCAATCGACCATTGCGAACGATCGATAGTATTTCAACGCATTGCGCAACGCATTGCGCCGGGACGGACCGAGATAAACATGGCTCTGGCCAATCGCTATGGATGGCTTGCCGATGCCCATCTTAAGAATGAATCCTTTTCCGCGGCACGCTCGGCACGCTATGCCGAACAACAAATCGTCGATAATTTACTAGCGAAAGACTCACGGAATTTCGAACTGCGCTTTCGTCGGCTTTGGCCGAAACTTGGAACCGCTATGATCGAGATCGCAATGGGGCTGAAACGCAAGGGCGCATCAGAGCTAGAAGTTGTTGCCGCGGAATTGGCGATGCTGTCTCGCGAAGCACCTGATAATGTGGAGGTGAAACGAGCTTGGGCGCGCGCCCATTACAACCGTACCGATGCCCTGATTTCCGTTGATTTGACGGAGGCACGAAAATCTCTGGCACAGACAAGACTGTTGGTCGATGAGATTGGCAAGATGCCGGGTCAGAGCCAATCGTTAACAGCGTTTCGCGACGGCATCGCGAGGTTTGAACTGCAGTTGTCGGAAAACAGGAGGAAATGATGAGTGACATTGACCGGAGAACGATAATCGGTGTGGCCGGAGCGACTATGGCATTGGCAGCCTGCAAGCCCGGTAATGGCGATGGCGATGGCGATGGCGGCGGTTATCCACCTGGTGGTGGTCAAGGCGGTATCAACGATCAATGGGGCGAAGATCCCCATAAAAGCGGTCCCGACGTAAAGCCGGAGGGGGGTTTTTCGCCGGGCTATGTCTGCGCGATATATGTCAAGTTCGATGCAAATGGTCAGGTCATGATCCGCCATGGCTATATCGAGACCGGCATGAAAAGGGGCGAAGAGTCCGACGAGGCGTTCGATGCGCGTCAGATCGCCGCCGCCGAAGAAATGCTGACCGCTGCGGCAACGGATAAGGATTGGAAAGCCAGTCGTGTGGGCGATCCGCGTAAGGAAGTAAATTTCGAAGGTTTTAATTTCGGCCGACAAATGCGGCTATTTGCGGTTGTCGATAACGATAGCGTCAAATTCGATGATCGGCAGATTGATGGCCGATACGCCAATCTGGTGCGCTTTACAAAATATCAGACGGCGCACGACATGGGAAGGTTCGCGCCTAAGCTGACAAATCCTAACCATGCCTTCTTTGGCGCTACGCTTGTCGATTTGCGCGTTGCCGACAATGCGCGCAAGGCCTTGCGTCTCGACAACTGGTATATCGGTCCGAAGGCAGCCGAAATCAAAAAAGACGATCCGAAGACATATCAGCTCTTCGCTATGGATTTTCTGTTGCTTTGGCAGACCGCGGATGTTGCTGAGAAAGTGCGTTCTATCCCGATCATTATCGATCCCGATGGTGGTAATATGGGCAGTCAGCCCTGATTTCGGGATGCAGACGGGGCGATGAGATCTAAGAATATTTGGACAATGGCATGAATGCATTCACGCCCAAATCGATCCTTGCCATGGCGAGATCGGGTGCAACGCAACGGGCGTGGGACGCTTTTGCCGCCGCCAAGCTCGATGAGAGACGAGAAGATCCCGATGCTTTGACCCTGAAGGGTCGATTGCTGAAGGATCGCGCCCGTCAAGCAGCGGGCGAGAAACGCTCGATATTGTTTGCCGAAGCAGGGGCCGCCTATGAGCAGGCCGCGGCGTTCCGTGCCGACAGCTATCCCCTCATCAATGCCGCTGCAATGGCGCTGTTTGCAGGCGATCGGGTACGTGCCGAACTGTTCGCCACCAAGGTTCAGCATATGATCGAGAGTGGCGCAGACAGCGGAGAAACCCCATATTGGGGCGAAGCGACGCGGGCGGAAGCGTTATTGTTGCTGGGACGTATGGACGACGCGAAGACGAGCCTTGCCCGGGCTATCGCGCTGGCACCGCAAGCTTGGGAGGATCATGCCGCCACGCTTGGCCAATTTGCCGCGCTGCTGGCCGAAATGCGCAGTGATTTGTCTTGGCTCGATCCTCTTCGCCCACCGTCCACGCTTCATTTTTCCGGTATTTTGGGGATCGCGACAGACGACGACGTAGCCCGATCGGCCATTGCCGAAGCTGTCGCACGGATTTCTCCCGGCTTTGCTTATGGTGCGCTGGCTGCGGGGGCCGACATCATCGCTGCCGAAGCCGTGGTAGCGGGGGGCGCCGAATTGCATGTTGTATTGCCGTCCGATCCCGCCGAATTCAGACAGACATCCGTCGATCCGTTCGGGTACGATTGGGCGAGGCGTTTCGACCGGCTGATGGATATCGCGCATTCGGTGGTCATATGCGGGCAGGAAGGGCGCACGACCGAAGGCGGAGTCCGTTTTGCCGAATATCAAGCCATGGGGCTGGCTATCGAAAAAGCCGAGCAACTGAAGACGCAAGCCGTCGCGCTTCGTATCGAGCCGGCCGACCGGATCGTTCCCGCCGACCCTTGGACCGGTACCGGACGCCCCCTTGAACATGTGGCTGTCAGCAAGAGCAATGACGACATCGCGTCGCCGCTTCCCGCAAGCCAGCTTTGGTTCGATATCGCTATCGAGGGGGAGACCCCGCAAAGCTTTGACAGCCTCTTCGCTGCGGTTGAAATCTTGCGCAGCTCTGCCGGCAAGGGGATGGCGATCGATTGCCGGATTGGCGATCATATTCAGATAGCGGCATTATCGGCACGCGCCGAAGCAGGATTGGTCATCGCCAGTCGCGAGGCGGCCTTGGCGCTTCTGGCCGCCGGCATGGCAAGCCGCATCGAGGTTATCGGCGAAATGGCAAGCAATCACGGTCCACTGACTATTTGCCTTGTGACCCTGAACGCCGATCGCCCGGCTGGGTGAAAGGCGGCATCGATGACCCATGCCGACGATCTTGCCGTGATCCGTTCCTGCTTTGCCTGCGGCGAAAGCTGCGCACGGCTGCTTGCCGGACAGATGGAGACCCGGCATTTACCGCACCGGGTGACATTGGCGAGAAACGGCGATGCATGCGCGCATCTGTTTTTGATCGTCGAGGGGGCAATGGTGGCCGAACTGTTCGGCGTCGATGGTCAACAGGCCCAGCTTGCCCGGCACGGGCCCGGCGAGATTTTTGGCTCCTATCCCGCAGAGGGCACGCATCGTGCCGACCTGGCCGCAATCGGTGCCACCCGTTTGCTGGCGATTTCAGCAGTACGATTGGCAGAACTGGCTGCCGACCATGCCGAGGTCGCCAACGGCATTGCCATATTGATGGCACGCCAGCTCGATCTCGTTCTCGATCGCATGGCCGCGCGGATCGGTCTAAGCGCGAGCGGGCGTTTCTACAGGGCGTTGTTGCAATTGGCTGACGGCACCGGCCGGATCTGCCCCGCCCCGGTCGTTGCGGCCCTTGCGCTTAGCGTGCATACTACGCGCGAAACAGCCTCGCGCGCGCTGGCGGCCGTCTTGCGGCGCGGTATTGTCGAAAGGCTGGACGACGGCCTGAAAATCGTATCGCAGAGAATGCTTGAGGAATTGATCGTTTAGACTTTGATGACATTATATTGATTGATCTCCGTTCGTCCTGAGTAGCTCTGAAGCCGAAGGCTGAAGAGCGTATCGAAGGATGCTTCGATACGGCACTTCGCTTGCGCTCAGCACCTACTCAGCACGAACGGATCAATATAATGTCATCAGAGTCTAAAGTTCATGCCCCGTCCGGTTGCGCTTGGTTGCCAGATAATGCGCATTGTGCGGATTTGCCTCGATCCTGAGCGGAAGACGTTCGATGACGCTTATCGCTTCAGCTTCCAGCCCCGCGACCTTCTCCGGATTGTTGGTCAGCAGCCGCACTTCCGAAATCGACAACAGTTTCAACATCTGCGCCGCCATCGCAAAATCGCGTGCATCGATGGCAAAGCCCAACCGTAGATTGGCGTCGACCGTATCGAAACCCTGATCCTGCAGCGCATAGGCGCGCAATTTGTTGACCAAGCCAATGCCGCGCCCTTCCTGTCTCAGATACAGCAACACACCCCACTGAGCTCCGGCAATTTGAGCTAGCGCCTCATGCAATTGCGGACCGCAATCGCATTTCAGGCTGCCCAAAACATCGCCCGTCAAGCATTCGCTATGCAGGCGAACGACCGGGGGCGAACCGTCGCGCTGGCCGACGACGAGCGCAACATGGTCGGCAGCGTCGGCGATCGAGCGATAGGCGATGAGTTCGGCATGTTCGGCAGCGGAAACGGGAAGCCGCGCACGGGCTGCAATGCGCAGCGCACCGGCATCCTGAAAGGCGGTCAGATCGGTAGCCGAAATCCGGGCATCGGCATTGCCCTCGACCAGCATAAAGGCTGGCAACAATCCTGCCTCGCGCGCCAGTTCCATCGCGGCCTGAGCGGCCTCCGACGAGTGCAGCGGCAGAGCGGCAAAAGGGCCTTTGTAGGGATAGCGTAGATCGAGCGACGGATCGGCAATGGCCAACGCCAGCGTCGCATCGAAATCGGGGGGCACCGCGATCAGCGCTGGCATTTCTGTGTCGGCAGCCGCAAATTGATTGGCCAGTTTCAGCGTCGCAGCCCTTGCGGATGACAGCAATATCCCCTTTACAGGATAATCGCTAAAAGGTTCGGACGCCGACCCTGTTTCGATGGCAACCAGCGTCATTCCGCCATTGCGGCCCTCAACCCGTACCGGCCAGCCGCGTCGAAACGCGTCGATGGCCTTGGCCGCACGCTTGGCGGCGGCCTCTCTCAAAGGCGAAACTCTGTTACGATGGGAACATGGTCCGAAGGCTTTCCCCAGTTGCGACAGGCCTTGTACGTTTGATGGGACAGCGCCTGGTCTTTCAGGTCGGGGGTCACCCACATATGATCGAGGCGGCGACCACGATCGGAACTTTCCCAATCCTGCGCGCGGTAGCTCCACCATGTGTACAGCTTTTGATCGACAGGTACGAACTCACGTGCAAGATCCACCCATTGGCCTGCGTTTTTAAGGCTGCTCAGCGCTTCTATCTCGATAGGTGTATGGCTGACGACATTGACCAGCTGTTTATGGCTCCAGACATCGGTTTCCAGAGGCGCGACGTTGAAATCGCCGGTCAGGATGGTGGGGGTGGCGAGCGCCCCCGACCAGTCGGTCATCCGCGCGAGGAAATCGAGCTTCTGCCCGAATTTGATATTCTCCTCGCGATCGGGGATGTCGCCGCCTGCCGGCACATAGACATTTTCCAGCCGCACCCCGCCGCGCAGTTCAACGCCGACATGCCGGGCCTCGCCATTGGCCTGCCAGTCATGCGTCCGCTTGTTGGCCAACGGCACTTTGCTGAGGATGGCGACACCGTGATGCATGGGCTGCCCGTTGATGACGATATGGTTATAGCCAAGCTGACGGAATGGACCTTCGGGAAATTGCGGATCGGCAACCTTGGTTTCCTGCAGACATAATATGTCTGGCCCTATCTCACGCAGGAAACGCTCCACTATATCGAGGCGGGCACGAACCGAGTTGATGTTCCAAGATGCGATACGAAGGGTGGTTGCCATCGCGGTTGCTTAGGGATGGGCGGCGGTGTGGGCAAGAGTGGAGCAGGAAAATTATCGCATCCCCCCTCTCGTTTAGGGGAGGGGCAGCGAGACTTAGCGCCGACAGGCGCTTAGTCGCAGCGAGGTGGGTCTTTCGGTTTACCCTGCGCTTGGCTGACAAGCCCCACCCCAACCCCTCCCCTGAAGGGGCGGGGCTTAACTCATGAACGCCGCGAAAATTGCTGCATCGCACAATATTGTTGCTTTTTTAACGCCGAGCCGCCATATGGCTCTTCAAGCGCATAAGGCGAGCGGACAGGACCGCCGCAGATTTGGCAGCGTGAGGGGTTGAATGAAGCTCCCGCCAAACGAACGAGATGCGCATGCCACAGAGGCTTCCCAATTCACGCGGGGTTGTTTCCAACGGATCGGTACAAGGCCGTGTCCGTACACCCGCTTGCGCACCTGCGCGGTTCTGTAACGAAGAACTACGCCTCAGGGGTGCGTCTTGCCTATTTGAAAGAATTATCATGTCTTTTTTTGACGATCTGGGCCTTGCCCAACCCATATTGAAAGCGCTTTCCGCTTCGGGATACGACACGCCTACCCCCATCCAGATGCAGGCGATCCCGCCCCTGCTGGAAGGCCGCGACCTGTGCGGCATCGCGCAGACCGGCACCGGCAAGACCGCAGCCTTTGCCCTCCCCTCGCTCCATCACTTCGCCACCAACATCAAACCTCGTATGCCCTATGGCTGCCGAATGCTGGTGCTTTCGCCGACCCGAGAACTTGCCGCACAGATTGCCGAGAAATTCCGCGATTACGGTAAATTTCTGGGGCTGACAGTCCAGTGCGTGTTCGGCGGCATGCCGATCTTCACGCAGAAGAAAAAGCTGCAGGCCGGAACCGATATTCTTGTCGCCACTCCCGGTCGCCTACTCGACCTGATCGAACAGCGGGCGCTTTCGCTGAAGGATGTCGAGATTTTCGTGCTCGACGAGGCCGATCAGATGATGGACCTCGGCTTCATTCATGCGC
>JBOFLS010000017.1:0-7606 GCA_051657985.1 Sphingorhabdus sp.
GTGCCGCCGATGCGGGCGTGCCTGTGTGGAAATTGCGGCATGGGTAGGACGACGCAAAAGCCCTCTCCCCTTCAGGGGAGAGGGTTGGGAGAGGGGGCGAGCGAAGCGAGCTTTGCTTCCGAACTCCCCCCCTCCCTAACCCTCCCCCCTAAAGGGGAGAGGGAACGAGTTGCGGACCGCATTGACACCGGTCCGCGCTACACTGAGGCGGATGCCATCCGCCTGAACCACATGTTCCGCGGGCGCGATACGGTTGAGATGCTCGAGGTGCTGCTCCGCGAAAACATGCTCGGCGATACGGCAATTGTCTCCAGCTTCGGCGCGGAAAGCTCGGTCCTGCTGCACCTGATCGCCAGCATTGATCCAACAGTACCGGTGCTGTTCCTCGATACAGGCAAGCATTTCCCTGAGACGATCACCTATAAGGAAGAGCTGCGCGAACGGCTGGGTCTCAAGGATCTGCGCAATCTGAAACCCGATCCCGGCCTGCTCGCAAAAAAGGACGAAAACGGTCTGCGCTGGTCCTATGACCCCGATGGCTGCTGCGAAATCCGCAAGGTCTTGCCCTTGAAGCAGGCACTGGCCGGTTTCGATGCGCAGTTTACCGGGCGCAAGGCATTCCAGTCCTCTACGCGCAACGCACTGCCGCGCTTCGAGATCGAGGATGGCCGGTTGAAGGTAAATCCGCTTGCAGACTGGAGCAAGGAACGGCTTGACGCTTATATGATCGAGCACGACTTACCAGCGCACCCTCTTGTCGAGCAAGGTTATCCTTCGATCGGATGTTCACCTTGCACAAGCAAGGTCGCAGCTGGCGAAGACCCGCGCTCAGGTCGATGGAAAGGATGGGACAAAGTCGAATGTGGCATCCACACACCCATTGCCGATCCGGACGATGCTGCTAACCTGCCTGTTTTCTAACAAGGCCAGGTCATGATCGAAAAGGCTGTCATTACCGGAGGCGCATCGGGCATCGGCTTGGCGCTTGGACAAGCACTGGTGCGGCGCGGGGCGCAGGTGGTGCTAGCCGATATCGAGCTGGAACGCGCAAAGAAAGCGGCGGCTGAAATCGGCAATGCGGCCATTGCCATACATGTCGATCAGGCCGATGAAGCAAGCATTGCCGCCCTTTCCGATCAGGCCTTTGCGCAGCTTGGCACTATCGATGCCGTTTTTGCCAATGCTGGCGTAGGTGCAGGCGGGCCACTGCACACGACGCCGCAACGAAATATCGATTGGGTGCTTGCGGTCAATTTGATGGGGCCCATCTGGCTGGCACGCCATTTCGTTCCGCGAATGCAAGAACAGGGCAACCAGGCGCGCTTTATCCTTACCGGATCCGAACACTCACTCGGCCTGCCATCCCGCGGCGGAGAGGTGTCGATTTACACGGTTTCAAAGCACGCCGTATTGGGTATTGCCGAGACATTGCGGCGCGATCTTGCACAGAGCAATGTCGCAGTGTCGATCGTCTGCCCCGCAGTTGTAACAACCGATATCTGGAACCCGATGCGCAATCGGCATGACCGGTTTGGCGGCCCACGTTCGGCTGGAAGCGAAATACCTGTAGGGCAGATCGGGCTTGAACCAGCGGTTGCGGCAGAACGCATATTGGCTGGAATTGATGCGAACGAGTTTTATCTTTTCACCCATGGCGCGGATGTCGCCGAAGTGAATGGAGCCCACGCAGAAGAGATTAGTGGGGCAATTGCGCGTTTTAGGGGAAAATATGGCCCGGACGCATGAAGCGTCCAAGCCATTTAGATTTCAAACCCCGCGATCGTCAAAACGGATGTTATCGACACGACCGCCCGTTACATCGCAGGTAAAGCCTTCTTTGCCGACATCGCCTTCGACCCGCCAGCCAGTGCCCGCGCGTGTGACTGAGCGGATTTCATTGACGCGGCCATTGGCGCTGCGTTCGACAGCTTCGGTACACGAACTCACTGCGCTGCCCACATCGTCACCGCCGCGATATTCAGGCGCAGGGTCATAATCACTTGGTCGATCATAGTCGCGTGGCCGCTGGCGGCCATTATTCTTATCGGCAGAACCTGCAATCGCAGCAATTGCAGCAATCAACCCGATACCGACGATGACATCGCCTGCATCGACATCAAGGCGACGGTTGCGCCAGCGACGGCGGTGGTAATCGGCCGTTTCCTCGAAAATCGAAACCTTGTCCTCGCGCGCAACTGCCTGTTCAAATTCTGCAGCGGCAAAAGCGGGCACGGGTGTCGTTACAATCGTTGCAATTAATCCTGCAACAAGCGCTGTTTGGGCAAACCCTGTCATATATACCCCCATAATTTTCGGAGGCCGAGCCTCCTTATATAAAATTTGGGCGGTCCAGCCTGTCGTTAAGCTGAACCGCCCATCCCCTTTACATCATTTGACTTGGATCGACATCAACGCCACTGATCAAGCCCGCGATAGTCGATATCGACGACACGACCGCGTTCGATATAGCAGGTAAAGCGCCCGCGATCATAACCCCGATTGTAGCCGTAATTGTAACGGTCACGACCACGCCAGCCATCCTGTACCACAAGATTACCCGATACACGATATCCATAGCGTGTGCGGTCGATGTCATGGATAAGCGTTACATCGGTACGGCTATACCGGCCCGCCCACCGTTCAACGGCGTTAACGCATTGGTTCACTGCGGCCCGGCTGCCACCATATCGATAACCATAACCACGATCATAACCACGATCATAACCGCCATGGCGGTAATTGTCGTGATAATCGGAACGATCATAATTATAATCGCGATAACGGTCATTACGGTCATTATCGGAAAGAATTGCAGCAAGGCCGCCAATAACAAGCGCACCGGCAATCACCTCACCCGCACTGATTCCGTCATTATCGCGATACAGGTCACGCGCTTCGGCAGGAGTTGCAAGGCTGACCAGGGCCGCAGCTGCGGCACCGGCGCTGAGCAGGCTCTTGGTCAAAAATTTCATCGCTCTTCTCCTTTGTAAACGGCAGGATTGTCCCACCGTTGGAAAAAGAATTACGCGATTCGACCTGATGCGTTGCTGAATCGGCTTGTCAGCTATTGTTCAGAAAAAATCCAGTTTTGATGAACGAATTTAAAGGTGCCCTTTCCAACCGATTATACCAGCTGACAGAGCTGCTAATCCTCTTCCGCCATCAACGCTACTTCTTCGTTGAAAGGTTGTGCCATTGATTCGTTATAAGAAAAAAGAAAAGAAGAAAGAAGGAGAAACTGTTGTCTAAACTGCACTATCCCATCCTGGTAAACCGCTTCTTTCTTCTTTTCTTCTTTCTTCTAACAAAAATCTCGCACCTCCACTTTTACATATAGCGGCGGTCAGTAGGCACTTAACTCCAGCCCCGTCCATTTCGCCAGAAATGCGTAGATCTCGCTATACTCCTCGATCAGCTTGTCCGTCGGCTTGCCGCTGCCATGACCAGCGCGGGTTTCTATGCGGATGATCTTGGGCTTTGCCCCAGTATCAGCGGCCTGTAGCGCGCTGATATACTTAAAGCTGTGCCCCGGCACCACGCGGTCATCGGTGTCGGCGGTGGAAACGATGACGGCGGGGTAATTCACCCTTGATTTGATGTTATGATAGGGCGAATAGCCAAGCAGGTTTTTGAAATCGGCCTCCTTGTTCGGATAGCCATAATCATCGACCCAGTAACGCCCGGCGGTGAAGCGGTCGAAGCGCAGCATATCCATCACGCCGACCGCGGCATGGCCCGCCGCGAACAGGTCTGGCCGCTGGTTGACCACTGCACCCACCAGCAAGCCGCCGTTGGAGCGGCCCTCGACCGCCAACTTATCCTTGGTGGTGATGCCTTTGCCGATCAGATATTCGCCCGCCGCGATAAAATCATCAAAGACATTTTGTTTGTTCAGCAAGCGCCCGGCGTCATGCCAGGGCTTGCCATATTCGCCGCCGCCGCGGATGTTGGCGAGCGCGAAAACCCCACCCGATTGAATCCATGCCATCCGTGTCGGGCTGTAACCCGGCAGCGAAGAGACATTGAAACCGCCATAGCCGTAAAGGATTGTCGGTGCGCCTTTGCTGAGGTCTAAATCCTTGCGGTGGACGATAAACATCGGAATTTTGGTGCCGTCTTTGCTGGGGTAGAACACTTGGCTGAGCGCGATATCTTGCGGCTTGAAGCTCAGTTTCGACAACGCAAAGGGCGTCGATTTGCCGGTGCGGCTGTCAAAGCGGTAAATTGCCCCCGGTTGGTTGAAACTGGAAAAGCTGTAGAAAGTTTCCGGATCGCCGGGCTTGCCCGAAAAGCCCGACGCGGTGCCAATGCTGTTCAGGCTGATCTGCTGCACTGGTTTGCCATTGAGGTCGGTCATCATTGCCATCGACGCCGCGTCTTTCAGGTAAGACAGCACCAGCCGGTCGCCGACGATCTGCGCGCGGGCGAGGGTTTCGGTGCGTTCGGGAATGATGTCTTTGAAAACGGCAGGTCTTGGAACGCAATTAACGATTGCCTCTTCTTCAGGAGAAAAACCCCCACAAGCCGATTTATAAGCTCGTTGCGTGCGACTGGTCAGGTCCACTCTAATAACCTTCAATTTGGGCGCATCTTTGTTGGTCACGAAGTAAAGCGTATCACCGATGCCTTCCACCAACTGCCAGTCATGCTCCAGCCCATAAATCAGCCCCTGCTTTAACCAGTCCTTGGGTGGCGTAATTTTACCTTTTCTTACGGTTGGCATCTCGATCAGGTTGATCTCATATTTCTCATCAGTTCCTTGCGCGCTGGTAATCACCACCCAGCGTCCATCCTGAGTCACCTCTGCACTATGCCCAAGCTCCTTTCGGTCGGGTGTCGCGTAAACCACTTGGTCTTCGCTTTGCGGGGTGCCGATCTTGTGGAAATACACCGTCTGGTTGAAATTCAGCTGCTGAAACGCCTCGCCCTCCTTCGGCTCGACAAAGCGGGAATAGAGGAAACCTTCATTGCCGATCCAAGCGATGTTGGTGAATTTGGCCCATTTGATTTCGTCGCCAATCGGCTTGCCGGTTGCCACATCCAGCACGCGGATCGTCCGCCAGTCCGACCCACCGTCCTGGACCGAGTAAGCCAGCAGCTTGCCATTTTTGGATGGCACCCAAGCATCAAGCGCGGTCGCGCCGTCCTTTGCCCATGTGTTGGGATCGATCAGGACACGGTCTTTGCCCTTCAGGCCCTTTCGCACATACAACACGGACTGGTTCTGCAGCCCGTCATTTTTCGTGAAGAAATAATGCCCGCCTGCCTTGTCCGGCAGGCTATAGCGTTCGTAATTATACAGCGCCTTCATCTTCGTGGCGAGCGGGACTTTGCCCGGTAGTGTATCCAGATAGCCATCCGAAACCGCCTTTTGCGAAGCTACCCAGTCCGCCACTTGTTTCGAATTGCGGACATCCTCTTCCAGCCAGCGATAGGGATCGACGACCTTTACGCCGAACTGTTCCTCCGCAACCGGCACGGTCTTGGTCTTGGGATATTTGAGCAGCGTATAGGTATCAACAACCCTCCCTGCGCCATCCTCACCCGCAAAAGCCGGAACCGTCAAAGTCATGGCCGCAACACCAAGCAAAAGCGCAAAACGCATGGGGGCATATTCCTCTCAATCCGAAACATCGTTGCATACAGCCTAGTGCGGCAAAACTTACAGGCCAAGGGAGAAATCCTAATTACGGTTTCGTCATCCTGAACTTGTTTCAGGATGACGACAATTCAGATTTGGGCATTACACGTTGGCCGCAGCCGCTTGCCGATGATGCTGCACTGGCTATACTCCGCTCATGCGCCTGACCCACATAAGACAGCTGAATGTCACTGAGGCGCTTGCGTCCGGAAATGCGTTTTTAACAGCGGCCAGTGGGCTTGTGCGGATTGGGGATGCGCTGTGCATTGTGGCGGATGATGAACATCATCTCGCGCTATTCAAACATGAGGACGAATGCCCCGGTCGCTTGTTGCGGCTTATCCCCGGCGACTTGCCCCGCAAAAAGAAAAAGCGCAAAGCAGTGAAGCCGGATTTTGAGATCCTGTTCGGGCTTCCTGCAGAGAGCGATTTGCTTTTTGCATTGGGTTCTGGCTCCACAGAGCACCGGATGCGGGGGGCGCTGATTCATCTTCAGAACGCCGCGATTAAACTGCTCAATCTGCGTCCTCTATTTGATGCGCTCGCCCCATTGGTGGCGGAGATAAATCTGGAGGGCGCGGTGGTGCGCGGCGACCGACTGCTGCTGTTCAACCGTGGCAATATGGCAAACCCCCACACTTGCATATTGGAAACAGCTTTGGCCGCGGTTACGGGCAGTGACTCCGCCGAGGTCAAGCTGATCAATAAACTGGCACTGCCGATGGTGGACGGAGTGCCTTTAACCGTAACCGACGCCTGCATTTTGGATGACGGCCGCTTTCTGCTGTCTGCTGTGGCTGAAGTTACTGATGACAGTTATCGTGATGGCGCAATTTTGGGCGCAGCGATCATCATCCTCAATGCTGATCTGGATGTAGTGGCCGTTGAGCCTATGGAGCCTGTGGTGAAAATTGAGGGGATCAGTGCCTATCATACAGCGAAAGGGATTCAGCTGCTATGTGTATCCGACGCTGATGATCCGGATACGCCTTCGTCGCTCTATTCCGCAACGCTACAGTTATAGAGCACCATCATATCATTACCCGTCGCCCCGTGCTTGACACGGGGCTTGGCTTTTTGGGTGCGACGAAGCCCAGCCCCGCATCAAGTGCGGGGCGACGAGGGTGGATATGGTTTGAATTGTCAAAGTGTCAAAGGCTCCAACGACCAGACATAGAAAGGGGCGACACCCTCTCGGACGCCGCCCTTTGAATTTCATTTAGCGAAGACTGGCTTACGCCGCTTCTTCAAGATCCATTTCGACCGGACCCGAATCCTGACCCTTGGCGCTGACGTCGCGATCAACCAGTTCGATGATCGCCATCGGTGAAGCGTCCGACGCGCGGTAGCCGGCCTTGATAATGCGGGTGTAGCCGCCATTGCGGTCGGCATAGCGGGTCGCGAGCACGTCGAACAACTTGGCGAGTTGCGCATCGTCCATCAGGCGGCTTTGTGCCAGGCGACGGTTGGAAAGCCCGCCCTTCTTCGCGAGCGTGATCAGCTTTTCGACATAGGGACGAAGTTCTTTCGCCTTGGCGACACCGGTGGTGATCTGTTCATGCTTGATCAGCGAAGCCGCCATGTTGCGCAGCATCGCGATACGATGGCTGCCGGTACGGTTCAGTTTACGATGGCCTACTTTATGGCGCATGATTTTTTCCTTCGTTCGTAAGGGGGCCGTGCAAGGTACCCCAGTCCAGGCCGTTTAGCGGGTGGCCCTTTTCCCGTTTTTCCTCTCCCCTTCAGGAGAGAGGCAGCGAGACTTGCGAATTTATTCGCTAGTCGCAGCGGTGTGGGGTTTCTCCATAGCAGCGTTAAACTGACAGACCCCACCCCAACCCCTCCCCTGAAGGGGAGGGGCTAGAGAACTTAACCCAACAATTCCTGCTCCAGCTTCTTGGCCATTTCCTCGATATTCTCAGGCGGCCAGCCGGGGATGTCCATGCCAAGGCGCAGACCCATCGA
>JBOFLS010000018.1:0-2468 GCA_051657985.1 Sphingorhabdus sp.
GCGTCCTTGGCGGCATTGGCCGCGCGTTTGGCGGTGTCGTTGATCTTCTTGCCAGCCTTGCCAAGAACCTTTTTTTCCTGCTCGGTCTTTGGCAGCAGCATGCCTATAATCGCACCCAAAGCAAGGCCACCGGCAACAATGGCAAGCGGATTCTTATCAACACTCTCAGCAGAAGCCTTCCCTGCCTTTTGAGCGAGCTTTTTCGAACCCTCTACGCTGCGTGCAGCGGCAGCCCTGCTCTTTTCTGCGGCGGCAGAGGCGGATCGTTTCGCCGCAACTCCGGCGTTACGGGCTTTCCCGCTCGCAGCAGAAATGCGTTCACGCGCTGCACCGGTGGCCGATTTCAGATTGTCGCCAAGCTTGCTCATATCGCTTCGTCCTCATCGTTGCGGCGCTTGTTTTGAAAGCGCTCAATCAATCTCCAAATGGGCTTGCGGGCTGCAAATAGCAATATGGCAGCAGCGCCTACGCCCAGCGTAACAGCATTATCCGATGCTTTCTGTCGCGCCATATCGCCGACCTGCGCAATGCGTGCCCTTTGCCTGCCGATCCAGCGCGCTTTAAGGGTACGCGGATGCAGATCATGTTGCGCATGGCTGATCTCTTCGCGCATAATTGCACGCGCCGCTTTGCGCGTTCGATCCCGTTCCAGAACGGTTTCACGATCAACGCTGGTCATCTTCATCCTCGAACCGCAGATTTCGTGCCGTCTGACGCGCATATAGTGCAGCGCCCAGCGCTGCGAAGCCAAAAGCCGATACGACAACAATCAAAGCCACCCATGGCCCAAAATAGTGCGCCACGATCAGCAATAATCCAAGAATTAAGGCAATGACCGCACCCGTCAAAAAAAGCAGCGCGATCAATGCCCATATTCCGGCCTTACGGATGATCCCACCGCTGTACGTCAATCGGGCCTTGGCATAATCGATTTCAGCCGCGGCAAGCGTTTTTACATCGGCCGCCATCATACGAAGCTGTTCAACCGGCGAAGGTGGATCGGTTTCGTTATCAGTTCGGGGCGGCAATTTTCTGTCCATTGACTGTGCGCCCTAGTATAATCGCAATTGCGATTAAAGCCGCTTCAGCTTCAATCGCGCCCTGATCGCACAAGACGGGCAAGCACAAAGCCGATTGCAGCCGCCGCACCAATAGCGACAGCCGGGCTTTTACGCACGAACTGCCGGGTGTCCTCTAGAATGTCATCAACCTGTTTGGCATCCATCTTTACAGCCAATTCATCAACGGCATCGGCCGCCTTGCGCGCATAGTCGCCATATTGTGCGCCAACTTTTTCATCGATAGCGGTGGCGCTATCACGGATGACCTTCCCGATACCGCCCAGCGCTTCACTTGCCTTATCTTTACCGCGATCGGCTGCTTCACGCGCGCGGGCGCTCGCTTTGTCCTTCAAATTTGCAAATTCCCCATGCGTATCGGATGACTTGTCCATTTCGACCTTACCAACATCAGGCACCGCCGTAGCCAGATCGCCTTTTGCAACCGGTTTCGGCTTCGCAGTTTTGCTTGTAGCTGTTGCAACCTTGCGCGTAGCAGGCTTGTTCCCTGGCGCGGGATCGGCGGGTTTTTTGGAAGCGGCCATTTCATCCTCCTTCAAAGGGTGTTGCTGCCATATTGGAATTGCAGGTGCTTTAGTCAACTAAAACAGCAAAATTTCCATCATGTGGCATTCCTATTCTCGCAAGGCGTTGCTGCCAGGCAATTGCATGACAAGGCGTTACCGACTAGAGGCGCGGCAAACAACAGCCTCAGGAGCTTGCCCATGACTGCCATCATCAACATTCACGCTCGCGAAATCCTCGACAGCCGGGGCAACCCTACGGTTGAGGTCGACGTATTGCTTGAGGATGGCAGCTTCGGCCGCGCCGCCGTGCCTTCGGGCGCATCGACCGGAGCGCATGAAGCCGTCGAGAAGCGCGATGGCGACAAGAGCCGTTATCTAGGCAAGGGCGTACGGCAGGCGGTCGAGATCGTCGTCAACGAGATCGATCCGCTGCTGACCGATTTCGAAGCCGAGGATCAGGAAGACATCGACGCCGCGATGATTGCACTGGATGGCACCGAGAACAAATCTCGGCTCGGTGCGAACGCTATATTGGGGGTCAGCCTTGCTGTTGCCAAGGCTGCGGCAGATGCCCGGGGCCTGCCGCTTTATCGCTATGTCGGCGGGGTAAATGCGAAGCTGCTGCCCGTGCCGATGATGAACATCATCAATGGCGGCGAGCATGCCGACAATCCGATCGACTTCCAGGAATTCATGATCATGCCCGTGGGAGCTGACAGTCTTGCCGAAGCAGTACGCTGGGGTTCCGAAATCTTTCACACGTTGAAAAAAGGGCTTCATGACAAAGGTTTGGCGACTGCGGTCGGCGATGAAGGCGGATTTGCGCCGAACCTCTCATCGACGCGCGCCGCGCTCGATTTCATCATGGCATCGATCGAAAAGG
>JBOFLS010000019.1:0-16462 GCA_051657985.1 Sphingorhabdus sp.
GCTGTTGAGCCTCGCCTGATAGACGTGATCCCATCCAAACAGGGCGAAAGATAAAAGATATGGCACGCTGGTACATCATCCACGCTTATTCGGGTTTCGAGAACAAGGTCCGCGACCAGATCCTTTCCGAGGCGGAGCGCAAGGGGCTCGCCGCGCTCGTCGAATCGGTCGAGGTGCCGACCGAGCATGTCACCGAAGTGCGCCGCGGCAAGAAGGTGAAGGCCGAACGCAAATTCTTCCCCGGCTATGTGCTCGCCAAGCTGAATATGAACGACGATGTTTACCACCTCGTCAAGAACACCCCCAAGGTCACGGGCTTTCTGGGCGCGAACAACAAACCGCAGCCGATCAGCGAATCCGAGGCTGCGCGCATCCTGAATACCAAGGAAGAGTTGGCATCAGCACCCAAGAAGCGCGTCGCGGTTGACTATGAAATCGGCGATCAGGTGAAGGTGATGAGCGGCCCGTTCGCCAGCTTCAACGGCGTGGTCGAGGAACTGGATTTCGACAAGAACCGAGTCAAGGTTTCGGTCTCGATCTTCGGCCGCGCGACCCCGGTCGAACTCGATTTCGAAGAAGTCGAATTGATGAAGTAGCGGTGCGCCATCGCCCGATACTGGCTGGCTATAATCGCTTTTGTATCATGTAACGGTTACGGTGCGCTAGGATGGGGACCTATACATTCATCTGATAATATGCGATTCTTTACCGGTTTTATGGGGACTGGAGGCATAGGATGGTTAGACGAGAACTCTTTTGGCTATCGGATGATGCTTGGGCTGCGTTGGAGCCGCACTTGCCGAAAGGCCAGCCGGGCAAGCCACGAGTCGATGATCGCAGGATCATCTCCGGTATCCTCCATGTGTTGAAGGTTGGTTGCAGATGGCGTGACGTGCCGCCTGCTTATGGTCCTGCCAAGACGGTTTATAATCGCTATCACCGCTGGTCGCAGCGCCGCATCTGGCAGCGTATGTTCGAGAAGATGGCAGCCACCGGCCCAGTTCCCGAAGAACTCTCCATTGATAGTACGCACGTCAAGGCCCATCGCTCTGCACAAGGCTCAAAAGGGGGGCGTGGAAAGAAGCTATTGGCACGTCGCGAGGCGGAAGAACAAGCAAAATACATTGTCTGGCCGATGATTGCGGCCGACCGGTCGCTTTCGCCCTGACCCCGGGCAATGTCGCCGACATTACTATGGCGATACCGCTTCTGGCAGTTGCTCGACCGACCAAGCGCCTGCTTGCAGATAAGGCTTATGATGCGGACAGCTTGCGGCAATGGTTGGCCAAAGCCAAAATCAAAGCGGTGATCCCCTCTTCGGCTGCACGTAAAACACCCTATCCGCTTGACCGCAAAGCTTATCGGCGGCGCAACGTCATCGAACGGCTCTTTTGCAAACTCAAAAACTGGCGGCGCATCGCTACAAGATATGACAGGCTCGCAAACAACTATCTGTCTGCTATCGCCCTCGTCGCTGCCGTAATCTCATGGGCTTGAATGAGTCCCCATCCTAGTCTCTCAAGGTATAAATTATTAAAATATTTGGTGATTTTATACTGTAGCCGTATCAAACTTAACATCGACAGGATTTTCACGCAGACCGCAGCGATAGCGCGGTAATGTTTTGACACCTTGTTCTCAAACCGCCGCATATGATTTTTGCGTTGGTTTCGTGGGGCTGGGCAAGTGACGACTACCGCAAAATCCTATGCCGAGATTTCGTCTAGGGTTGATCGACTCGCGGCCGAGCTGTCGGAAATTCGTGCGGTCATGAAAGGCCGGGTTGCTTCGAATCCGGTTTCAAATGTGACAGCGTTATAACGGCATTTGAATGGCCGGGTTCGTCCGTCGCCACATTCGCCGAAAAATATTCTGCTGCCGGATCGAAGTCTTCCTCACCGCTGCTTCCCGACTCAGCTACTGTCCGGCGCATCATCCGGGCGCGGCAACTGTGCGCCAGATTTGTTGCCTACGATCTCCTCGCCGATCCTGCATGGGATATGTTGCTGGATCTTTTTGCTGCAAAGATTGAGCAAACGGACGCGTCGGTGTCGTCATTGTGCATTGCGTCCGGCGTCCCTGCCACAACCGCATTGCGCTGGATCCGGCATTTGGTCGACGCAGGTCTGTTTGAAAGGGTTAATGACGAAGATGACCGTCGCCCATTCATTCGTCTAAGCGAGCACGGGCTGAATACTATGGCCGATTATTTTCAGACGATCGCCGAACAAGCCCCGCTCGCGGTTTGGGTTCGACAGGACAGGCCTCAGAACGTTGGTTCGTGGCCGCCACATCCGCATCCAAAAAAAATTAAAAATCGACCGAAGGGAAAAACCACCCCGTTCGTTTAATTACGAATATCTTATGGGGCGGGGGGGGGACAATGCCCGGCGGTGCGGCGTTGATTTTCAGGCTGATTGCCTTTTTGTTAGTGCCATTGGCGGCGTTTTGCAGCGCTTCCATGCTGTATGCGCAAACGCCATCAGTGCTGGAGGAAATCCAGCTGGTAACTGCCGACGATGCGCAGGCTTCATTCCTCCTCCGTTTTTCTCCGCAAGAGCCGCAGGCAAAGCCAGTCAATAGCGATCCAAGTCGCCCTGCACTCGCCATGCAGGCCACATTGCGTGCGCCGAAAATACCGTCCACCCAACGCTATCGCGGCTTGGTGAGTACTACGCGTTTCGACACTGTAAAAGGCGACCTCCTTCTCCGGTTCGATGCATCTGGACCGGCTCGCATTGTGGTTCAGCCCGCGGGCAACCGGCTGTTACAGGTACGCGTTGAACGGGTGTCCGACGACGAGGCGACCGGGACGCGCCCGATCGGGTCGGAAAACGACCCTGTTTACAAAGCCAGCGACCTCGCCGCCGCACCGTCCTTTTCGGACGGCGACAGCTATGAGTTGATCGCGCTTAAATATGCCGACGTCAGCGAAGTCGTCGGTTTATTGGTCGAGGGCGCGACTGCGGAACCCAACGATATTTTCATCCGCCGCGAACCCGGCTTCGGATCTCCTGCCAGCAACAACCAAAACAACTATTTCAACCAGCCGCAGACGCCCCAGGAAAGCCGCAAACCAGTTGGCCAGTCTTTCGGCAACGGCATTGCAATAGACCGCCGCCTGAACGCGATTTGGGTCACCGGTTCACCCGAACGGATCGAACGTATCAGGAAACAGATCGCGCTGATCGATATTCCAGTGGATAGTGTCATCCTCGAAACGCAATTTGTTGAACTGACCGAACAGGGGGCAAAAAGCGTTGGGATCGACCTTAACAACAGTGCTGGGCAACTGGCAGTGGGCACTTTGCAAACCGGGTCATTTCTGCCCTTTGGAAGCGACCCCAATGAAGTGCTGCCGTCGGGCGCGTTGCAGGCGGCCATTTATGCGCAGGTAGAAAAGGGCGAAGGGCGGATCGTATCGCGCCCGCGGATCGCCGCTCAAAGCGGCTCGACTGCCAAGATCATTACCGGCGACGCGCTGCCGATATTGACGGCGATTACCCTGTCAGGTGTCAATGGCGTGTCGCAGCAGGTGCAATATGTGAATGTCGGCGTCACCCTTCAAATCGCGCCACGGGTTTCGGCCGATGGTTTCGTCACCTCGCAGATTTACGGGGTGGTATCGTCGGTCACCGGTTTTTCGCAGGGCTACCCGACCATTAGCCAGCGTGAGGCGGAAACGTCCGCATCGGTGCGCGACGGCGAAACCTTCGTCGTCGGCGGGCTGACGCAGGAAAATGTCATTACCAGCAAATCGAAATTACCGCTGCTGGGCGATATCCCGCTGGTTGGCGAACTGTTCAAGCTCGAACGGTCGACGCGCAGCAAGACCGAACTTTACATCGTGATCACGCCGCACATCGTACGACATCGCCGATTTAAAGACGGAGAAGAGGCAAAGGAAAGCGAGTAAGCCAAGTAAAAATAACCAGCTGAAAATTTGAATTGACATAATATAAAATAGCATGAGATTACTCTCATTATAGGCAATTATTCAAATAATTCGAAGCTTTAGCTATCGAGTTAAGTGCGTTTTTGACTATAGTCATATAACCATACTTCAAATACTCAATTTGAAGTAGTGTTTTACTTTGTCATGGAGGGAGTGATCATGAAGTCCAAATTTATCTATTCGGCCGTTGTCTTGGCAATTGCCGCCGCTTCGTCACCGGCCAATGCGCAGGTTGCAGGCGAAAAAATTCCCAACAGCTACATTTGCGTTTTCAAAAAAGACGCCGTTTCGCGAAGCGCCGTGGCAGGCGAAGCCGACCGGATCGTTCGCGGGCAGGGAGGCTTGCTACGCAATCTGTTCAGCGTTGCGTTGCGCGGTTTTGCCGCCGATCTGCCTGAACAGGCGATCCAGCGCGTGAAAGAGCAGAATCCGTCTATTGCCTATTGTGAGCAAGACCAAGTCGTCACGCTTGTCCCGATCCAAATCAGCGCACGGCCTGGAGGGGACGTTACCGTACAGGCCCAGGAAACGCCTTGGGGTGTTGCGCGCGTCGGTGGTGGTGCCACGGGTACATATGCAACAGCATGGGTAATCGATACCGGTATCGACCTTACGCATCCTGAATTGAACGTCGATACCACACGCAGCAAAAGTTTCCTGAGCAACAGCACTTCGGCCAAGGATCAAAATGGTCATGGCACGCATGTGGCCGGCACTATCGCCGCCAGGAACAACAGCAGCGGTGTCATCGGCGTGGCTCCTGGCGCTCCGGTTGTTGCCGTCCGCGTTCTGGACCGTCGCGGTTCGGGCACCAATTCGGGCGTGATTGCAGGCGTCGATTATGTCGCGCAATATGGCCGCGCCGGTGATGTCGCGAATATGAGCCTTGGCGGTGGTACGAGCACTGCGCTCGACGACGCCGTGCTGGCAGCATCGGCGGGCGGTGTCCGCTTCCTGCTGGCTGCCGGTAACTCGAGCGCCAGCGCCACGACGAGCTCGCCAGCGCGCGTTAATGGGCCGAACGTGTATACAGTGTCTGCCTTTGAAGTCGGCGACAGATTTGCCAGCTACTCCAACTACGGTAATCCGCCGATCGATTATTCCGAACCAGGCACAGACATCAAGTCGACCTGGCTTAACGGCGGTTACAAGACGATCAGCGGCACCTCGATGGCGACCCCGCATTTAGCCGGACTGATGCTCCTGGGCGCAGTCCGCAATGGCGGGGCGGTCACTGGTGATCCGGACGGTAATGCCGACGTGATCGGCGTTCGATAAAACCAAGGCAAGCTTGGTTACGAGCTTTTCGGGCAGGCTGTCTTAAGGCAGCCTGCCCCCTTGCTTTCGCCCTGCATATCCCCTATGCGCCCTGCCTCTCCGACGAGAATCGGGGTAAACCGTGCGGGAGGCGTCTTTCGGAACGCTGCTTGACCGCTTAATTTGATCCTCCTTTACCCTATGGGCTTTGGCGGAGAAAGAATGAAAGGAGGCCTTCAATGGCCAAGAAAATCGACGGCTATATCGGCCTGCAGGTTCCTGCGGGTTCGGCCACCCCCTCCCCGCCGATCGGCCCAGCATTGGGTCAGCGCGGCGTGAACATCATGGAATTCTGCAAGCAGTTCAATGCCGCCACCGGCGACATGGAAAAAGGCACGCCGATCCCGACCAAGATTACGGTGTTTTCGGACAAGAGCTTCACCTTCGTGATGAAGTCGCCGCCGGCAACCTATCTGATCAAGAAGGTACTCGGCCTGAAATCGGGTTCGAAGGAGCCCGGCAAGGTGACGGCGGGCAAGATCACGCGCGCGCAGCTTGAAGAAGTCGCCACGTTGAAGATGAAGGATCTGAACGCCAACGACATGGACGCCGCGGTCAAGATCATCGCCGGTTCGGCAACGGCCATGGGCCTTGAAGTGGTGGAGGGCTAAGATCATGGCAAAACTGACGAAAAAAGCGAAAACCCTGGCGGCGCTCGATGCGGAAAAGCTGTACGGCGTCGATGAAGCGCTGAAGACGATCAAGGAACTGGCGACCGCCAAGTTCGACGAGACGATCGAAGTCGCGATGAACCTGGGCGTCGATCCGCGTCATGCCGACCAGATGGTGCGCGGCATGGTTTCGCTGCCCGCTGGCACGGGCAAGGACATGAAGGTTGCGGTGTTCGCACGCGGCGACAAGGCCGATGCGGCAAGCGCTGCCGGCGCGGATAAGGTCGGTGCCGAAGACCTGATGGAAGACATGCAGGCGGGCAACCTCGATTACGACCGCGTGATCGCGACGCCCGACATGATGGGCATCGTCGGCCGCCTCGGCAAGGTGCTTGGCCCCAAGGGTCTGATGCCCAATCCGAAGCTCGGCACGGTGACGATGGACGTCGCCGAAGCGGTGAAGGCCGCGAAGTCGGGTCAGGTCGAGTTTCGCGTCGAAAAGCAGGGCATCATCCATTCGGGTATCGGCAAGAAGAGCTTCTCCGACGCCGATCTGCGCAAGAATTTCGACGCGCTGGTCGATGCGATCGTCAAGGCCAAGCCATCGGGATCGAAGGGCAAATATGTCCGCAAGATCGCGATCAGTTCGACCATGGGCCCTGGCCTGAAGATCGATGTGGCGGATGTCGCCGGGGCTTGAGTCCACCGCTCGCGATACCGATGAAAGGCCGGGTGACCCCGGCCTTTTTTCGTTGTCAGCTAAGCGCCTTGTACAGGCTGAACAGACTGGTGGCGGTCAATACAACGCCTACCAGCAGCAGCAGCGTCTTCGACGCTACACGCTTGGCGATATAACCGGCCAGCGGTGCTGCCAAAAGCCCGCCGATCAGCAACCCACCCGTCACCAGCGTAAAGGCCTCCAGCCCGATGGTAAGAATGAAGGTGACCGAAATGGTAAGCGTGAGGAAGAACTCCGCTGTGTTGACTGTACCGATCGTCTTTCTGGGATCGGTGCCTTGCAGCAGCAGATTCGACGTGACAACCGGCCCCCAGCCACCCCCGCCCGATGCATCGAGAAAGCCGCCGACAAGCCCCAGCGGTACGGTCACCTTGGCGTCCTTTGCCTTGGGCAGCTGCGGATAGGTGATGGCTTTGTAGAGCAGATAGAAACCAAGGCAGGTGAGGTAGAGCATCACCAGCGGCCGGGCCACTTCGGCATGGATGTTCGCAAGCACATAGGCGCCAAAGGCACCGCCGATCACCCCCGGAATGGCAATTCGCGAAAACAGTCGCCAATCGACATTCTTGTGCAGGATATGGCTGATCCCCGACGCGCCGGTGGTGAAGGTTTCAACCAGATGAACACTTGCCGAAGCGCGCGCGGGGGGCACCCCCATTACACTGACCAACAGCGTCGAACAAATCACACCGAACGCCATGCCCAGCGCGCCATCGACGAGCTGCGCGGCAAAGCCGATGGCAATAAAGGGAAGTAGGGCATTCCAATCGATTTGGGAAAGGGTTTCGATCATAATCGGTCGCTCCTGATCGTGCCCCGAATCAATTCGGGAGCGGCAAATTTTAAGTCAACTTCTGCAGTAGACAATGGTTCCGAAACTTCGCCGCGCTAAAGCGGGGCTTTAGCAGGTCAGCTTGCCAGAGTATCGGCAGCTATTGGATCGGCAAGCGTGATGCGGTCGAGCACGGTCGCTGTCTCATCACGCACCTGAAGCATCAGCGCGCGCAACCTGCAGTCTTTTTCATCAAGACAATTTTTACATCGTTCGTGCGCGAAGCGGCTTGCACAAGGCACAAGCGCAAGCGAACCGCGGGTTATGCGGATCAGATCGCCATAGGAGATGTCGACAGGCGGCAGGGCAAGTTCATAACCGCCATCACGACCACGTTGCGATACTACTAATCCGGCCCGGCTCATTTCAGAGAGAATAACGGTTAAAAACTTGGCCGGAATATTCTGCGCTTCGGCAATTTCCTGCAACGGGACCAGACCTTGCTGATATCTGTCGGCAAGGTGCATCAGAGCACGAATTGTATAACGGGTTTTCTGCGAAAGCATTGTCAAGCTATGGAGTAGAGAGGCCAAAGCTGCAAGATGTTTGCCTTATCGGATCAGGCCTGCTATGCCAATTGGGCTATCGTCGAACGCGACGGAAATTTGAGGTGCATTTTGGGTGAAAACCTGGCACGCGCAACGTCTTTTCTGACACGACTCTGGCTTTTTCCTTATGGCCTATTGCCATGAGGATAATCTGTTTCGTGAAAGGAACGCTTTAATGCCTACAGGTACCGTAAAATTTTTTAACACCGATAAAGGCTATGGCTTCATTGCCCCGGATGGCGGTGGCGACGACAGCTTCGTGCATATTTCCGCGGTCATGGCCGCAGGCATGACGACACTCGATAAGGAACAGCGGCTCAACTACGACGTTGAAGCAGGTAGAGACGGTAAAAAATCCGCGGTAAATCTATCGGCAGCCGACTGAGTTTTGACAAAAGAAACCTTGCTGACACTCGAAGGGGTGATCGATGAGATCCTACCCGATGGGCGTTTCGGCGTCGTTTTGGAAAATGATCACCGGATCATCGCCTATACGGCGGGGAAGATGCGCAAATTCCGCATCCGATCCGTCGTCGGCGATCGGGTGCATGTCGAAATGACGCCCTACGATCTGTCTAAAGGCCGCATCGTATTTCGCGAACGTACGCCGGGGGTGGGGCCCGGTCCCAGAAACGCCAAAAGGCGTTAAAAGAAGGAACTCCACTATGACGACCGCGCCATTCTATCGTGAGAGAGCAGAACAGGCGCAACGCGATGCCAATCAGGCAACGCTTGAAAACGTTCGCGCCCGCCATCTGTTGGCTCGCGATACCTGGATCGAAATGGCTAATAAGAGCGAAAAAATGGTTCGTGAACGTGATAGGCAGGATGCAGAAAAGCTGGCGTTGAGGCAAGCAAATGCGCTAGCTGAACCCGATGCAAACATCGGCGAGCCTGACTGACCTTATCCGATTATTCGGCAAGATTGGCTTAATCAGTTTTGGCGGGCCGGCCGGACAGATAGCTCTTATGCACGATGAAGTCGTCGACCGCCGAAAATGGGTCGATGACGAAGAATATATGCAGGCATTGAACCTGTGCCATCTCTTGCCCGGACCCGAGGCGCAGCAACTTGCCGCATGGATCGGCTGGCGGTTGCACGGGATATTCGGCGGCTTGATTGCCGGGCTGCTATTCGTGCTGCCCGGTGCTGCGATCATGCTTGGATTGTCGGCGCTCTATATAGTTGCGATGCGGGTGGACTGGCTGCAAGGGCTGTTTTTCGGGATCAAGGCTGCCGTTCTGGCGATCGTTTTGCAGGCATTGGTGCGAATTGCCGGGAAGGCGCTGACGACATCTTTCAAACAGTTGCTTGCGCTTGCCGCCTTTGTCGCGCTGTTCGTCTTCCATCTGCCTTTTCCATTGCTCATTCTTGCCGCTGCACTGGTCGGCGCGATCGTTGCAAGACGAGCGCCCGCACTATTTGCGTTGAAACCAGTCCCTGCGATCGCTGGCCCACCCATGCGTCACTGGCTAGGTCATATCGCCAGGACGACCGTGGTCTGGGGAATAATCTGGGCGGCACCCATGATCGTCATCCTGTCGACATTGGGGCAACAGCATATCCTCTGGCAGGTAGGGAGCTTTTTTTCGCAGCTTGCTGTTGTAACCTTTGGCGGGGCTTACGCCGTTCTTGCCTATATGGCGCAAGAGGCAGTCAGTGGATTTGGCTGGTTGAATGCTGGCGAAATGGCCGATGGTTTGGGTCTGGCTGAAACCACGCCTGGGCCGCTTATCTTGGTGACGCAATTTGTCGGTTTTCTTGCCGGATATCGTACACCTGAACCATTCGATCCCTGGACGGCGGGGCTATTGGCAGCAGGGCTTACCACTTGGGTAACGTTTGTCCCTTGTTTCCTATGGATTTTTGCACTTGCACCGCTAATGGATCGCATGCGCAGCATCGCCTGGCTACAAGGCAGTCTTGCTGCAATAACAGCGGCCGTGGTCGGGGTGATCGCAAATCTTTCGCTCTGGTTTGCGCTGCATGTTCTATTTGCAGGGCTCGGCAAATGGGTCATCTTTCCATTTGCCTGGATATGGTGGCCCGACTGGATGACCTTAAACTGGTGGGCGGCAATGCTTGCGATCGCGGCTGGCATTCTTTTGTTCAAGTTGAAATTCGACGTGCTCCGACTTCTTTCTGTGGCCGCGATTGTGGGTATAATAATTGAGAACCTCAATTAGATTTTACAGTATGTGACAAAAATGCCGCATATATGATAAATTTGTGTGGACCCTTTGCCTAAATGTGCAACCGCATGTTAGCGGCGATCTTCTAGACGGGGGCAATGTCTTTTTTGGAGTTTTGCCATGTTCGATCGCCCCTCTATTGCCATGGGTGCTTTGGCTTGGGCACTATGTGCCGCCCCTTCTTTCGTTTTTGCTCAGGATACACAAACCGAACCGCAAGCTTCGATCGATGATACGATCTCACCCGAAACCGAAGCCGAGGCGATCGTGGTAACCGGCACGCGCATCGCGCGGCCCGAACTAACGGTCGCCAATCCAATCGTCGCGGTAACGGCGGAGGAGATCGAAAATACCGGGCAGACCAATATTACCGACGTGCTGCTGCGCAATCCGGCGCTGACCTCCTCTACAGGCAGTTCGCTTTCGGGCGGGGCTGATGCAGGCTTTGGCGAAACGGGCGGAAACTTTCTCAATCTGCGTAACTTGGGCGAGGATCGCACATTGGTGCTGGTCGATGGCAGGCGCCATGTAGCCGGCATTCCGAATTCGGCGGCGGTTGACATCAATTCGATCCCTCAGGATCTGATCGAAAAGGTCGATGTGCTGACAGGTGGGGCCTCGGCAATTTACGGTGCGGACGGTGTTTCGGGCGTTGTCAACTTTGTGCTTAAAAAGAATTTCGATGGACTGACGGCACGAGCGCAGGCTGGTCTTTCGAGCCGGGGCGATGCGGCATCCTATTTGCTTTCGGTGACGGCGGGGCAGAATTTTGCCGATGAGAAGGGAAATATCGCCTTCGCCTATGAATATAACCGTTCGGAACGGCTGAGCAGTTTCGATCGCGCCTTTTCGGGTGATCCCGCGCGAGCTTTTGGCATCTGGCGGAATCTTGATGACTTCCCCGACGACCCGAACGTGCCCGATCGCATCGTTTACAACAACTTAACTTGGGCTGACAGCTCAATCGATGGCGCGATCGATCTCGATCTTGATGGTATCCCTGATTTCACCGGGAGCGGTCTTCCTTATGATCGCGGCATTGTGCTTCGTTCGGCAAGTGGCCGCGCGATCGGCGGATCGAATACCCCTACCGCGGGCTATTTTGGGGATCTGCAACCAAAAACGCAGCGCCATGCGGCCAATCTGCTGGCAAGCTTCGAATTTTCGCCGGCATTCCGCTTGTTCGGTGAAGCCAAATATGTGCGCGCCACCGCCTTCTCGGTCGGGCAGCCAAGCTTCGACTTCTTCACTTTCATCGCACCCGATAACGCGTTTTTGAACGACCGTTTTGGCCTTGGAGCCGCACCCGGCGGCGCGCTCCTATCGCGCGACAATTTCGACTTCGGCATTCGCGGTGAAACCAATCGGCGTGAAACCTATCGCGGAGTTATCGGTGCCAATGGCGAACTTTACGATAATGCACGCTATGAAGTCAGCTATGTGTACGGCCAGACCAGTGCGCGCAATACGCAAACGAGCAACCTGATCGCTGATCGCTACTTTGCCGCATTGGATGCGGTGCGCGATCCGGTCAGTGGTCAGATCGTCTGCCGCTCCACGCTGGATCCTACGGCAAATATCAATCCCGATAATTTCGATCAGCCAGCCTCTACCTTCACACCCGGGGCCGGTAGCGCCTGCCGCCCATTAAACGTATTCGGCAACGGTGTTGCCTCTGCTGAGGCCCTTGCCTTTGTGCTTGCCGACAATACCAACCGTTCGAAGGTGCAACAGCATGTCGTATCGGGCTCGATCAGCGGTGATTTCGGCGCCTTGTTCGAACTACCTGGTGGCCCCATCGGCTTTGCGGTCGGTGCCGAATACCGCAAGGAAAAAAGCCGCGCTGTTCCTGATCAGCTGATCCAGGATGGCGCCTTCCGGGATTTTGCGGAAACTGCGCCCAGCGGTGGGCAGTTCGACGTCAAAGAGGTCTTTGCCGAGCTGAACGTACCGATCCTGGCGGAACAGTCTTTCGCCGAACTGCTCTCGTTGTCGGCGGCCATACGCGTTTCGGATTATTCAACTATCGGGACGACGACGACATGGAAAATCGACGGCATCTACGCACCGATCGAGGATATTCGTTTTCGCGGATCCTATTCGCAGGCGGTCCGTGCGCCCAACATCGGAGAGCTGTTCCTGCCGCAATCAGGCACCTTCGCTTTCGTAACCGATCCATGCGATATCACTCGGCTGAACGACGGAGCATCAACCCGTGCTGCAAATTGCGCGGCTATTCTCGGCGGGCTTGGGCTGACGGCTGCGGAAATCGCCAATTTCAGCCCATCGACCGACGCGCAGAATACGACATCGCGGCGCGGGCTTGCAGGCGGCAATCCGGATCTGACAGAAGAAACAGCTAAAACTTGGACAGCGGGCGTCATCTTGCGCCCCAGCTTCGTTCCAGGGCTGACGATGACCTTCGACTGGTATGACATTGTGATCAGGGGAGCGGTCAACACACCGACCGCAACCGAGCTGGCCGAACTCTGCGTCGATCAGGCGACGATCGACAACCGGTTCTGCGAAAATATCTTCCGCGCGCCGGGCACGGGTTTTGTCTTGGGCGACGGCAACGATCCGCAGCAGCGCATCGGATTCATCGTCGGGCCGGAAAATGTCGCGCGGATCGAAACCTCAGGTGCCGATTTTTCGGTTCGCTATGCCTTTCAACCCGGCGATGGCTGGGGCGATTTGGCGATCAACCTGACCGGCGGCTATCTGAATAGTAAATCGGAAATCCCTTCCGTTGGGGCGGAGGTCGACGACGACATCATCGAAGGCTACAATCCCCGCTGGCGCGGTTCGGCAAGCATCAACTGGAAGATCGATCAGTTTTCGATCAATTACGGCGTCGATTATTTCAGCAAAACTCGCCGGTTCGAACTCGAGCAGATCGAAGCCAACCCGGATCTTACCGATCCGCGCTACTTCTTCTTTAAGGAACGCTGGTTGCATGATGCTCGTCTTGGGTTCGAACTCGATAATGGTTTTGAATTCTACGGCGGCGTAAACAACATTTTCGATGAAAAACCTTCGATCGGCCAGCTGAGCTATCCGGTGTCAGGCATCGGCCGCTATTTCTACGTCGGTGCCAAGGTAGCGCTTTAATCAAGAGGGGCAGGGCGGATGTTAAGCAATCAAACTTGACTCCGCCCACTTTCCTGTTATCCGCCCCCCTCGACCAAGGGGCTTGCTCCTTACGTCACCGTCCGAGACAGTTGGCGACCGGAATTTGCCGGTCTTAATTTCCAGCCTAGACGGGGATAGAGATTTCAAACGCCAGTGCCTTAGGGCGGCGTTTTCGCGTCTGCATCGCAGCGCATGAAACTTCCCCACGGACTTTAAGTCGCGAAATGCCTGTACGGGTGTTTCGTTTTTGGTGTTGGATCGGCTCCGGCCGGTCCAAGCAAGGAGTAATGCATGAACCGTTCTGAAAAGACCGATGCGGTTGCTGCGCTGAATGCAACTTTCAACGAAGCCGCGGTTGTCGTGGTCACCCGTAATCTGGGCCTGACCGTCGCACAGTCGACCGACCTTCGTACCAAGATGCGCGATGCCGGTGCCCATTATAAGGTCGCCAAGAACCGCCTTGCCAAAATCGCATTGAACGACACGCAGTACAGCACGCTCAGCGATCTGCTGACCGGGCCGACTGCGCTTGCCACATCGGGCGATCCGGTGGCTGCCGCCAAGGTTGCCGTCGAATTCGCCAAAACCAACGACAAGCTTGAAATTGTCGGCGGTGCGATGGGCGGAACCGTCCTCGATGTCGAAGGTGTCAAGGCGCTGGCTTCGATGCCGTCGCTCGATGAACTGCGCGCCAAGCTGATCGGCCTTGTCCAGGCCCCGGCTACCAAGGTTGTGCAAGTCATCTCTGCGCCTGCTGGACAGCTGGCCCGGGTCTTTGGTGCCTATGCAGCGAAAGAAGCTGCCTAATAATATTTGGATCAACATCCTGCGCGGCGAGCGATCGCGTATGGTAATTGCATAGAAATTTGGAGTGTTATTAAAATGGCTGATATTGAAAAGCTGGTAGAAGAACTGAGCAAGCTGACCGTCCTCGAAGCGGCTGACCTTGCCAAGGCACTGGAAGAAAAATGGGGCGTCTCGGCCGCTGCTGCCGTTGCAGTTGCCGCACCTGCCGGCGGCGCACCTGCCGCTGCTGTTGAAGAGCAGACTGAATTCGACGTGATCCTGACCGGTGACGGCGGCAACAAGATTGCTGTTATCAAGGAAGTTCGTGCGATCACAGCCCTTGGCCTTACCGAAGCCAAGTCGCTCGTTGAGTCGGCTCCCAAGGCAATCAAGGAAGGCGTGTCAAAGGCTGAAGCCGAAGACATCAAGGCAAAGATCACCGCTGCTGGTGGTACTGTCGAACTGAAGTAATTTGGTTTTCCTCGACGGGGGAAAAGGAAAGGGCGGTCCAGCGATGGGCCGCCCTTTTTCTTTACGCCTATTATTATTGGGCAGGTTCCAATATACGTTCCCGCTCCAAGCCTATCGATTTAGACTGTGCAGCCGATGTCCTTACCGGATCATGCCTTGGTGACGCCGGACCGACATAATCGGGAAGATGAGCGAACAATGGATCGGTGATCGGCGGCGAGTCAACCTTAGCGGAAAACAGCGGGTCGGTGATCGGTATGGTCGGCGGGCGATATGAGAATAATGGATCGCCTGATACCGTTTGCGCCGGTGTCGACTTATCGAAAATCGGATCGCGTATCGGAGTCGATTGAGCAGCGGGCATTATACGCCGCGCAGTCGTATTCGGCTCTGGATCGATATGTGAAGTCGTCGCCAGAGCGGTATCGGCGGGCGCACTCGGCATATGCTTGCGTCGACGCGAGGCAAAGGCTGCACCGGCTAGACCCAGTGCTGCCAGCGCACCACCAGCAACTAGCCAGTTCTCGTCCGGCTCGTTCCCGGTATCATTCTGCGTTTCAACCATAGGTGGCTCTGAAGGCGGCACCGCTTGCGCATCGGGAAGAGTTGCAGAGGCCACTGCAGCCGGAATTGCATCTACTGGGTCGGAAGCGATCGGCTGATCTGCCGTAACCGGTGTTACAGGCGTGGAGCTTGGCGTAACCCGCTCACGCGCAACCTGTCGTGCACTGTTTTGGGATGTGCGCGGTGCTGTATTCTCTAAACGCTTTGCCCTTTCGCGTTCAACCTCGGCCATTGTCTGTGGCGCAATGCTATCGCGTTCAGTGTTGAGCGTCGGCAGAGATAAAACGGGTGCCGACAGAGCAGGTGCTTGATTTGCGACGGGCGTAGGCTCTGATGGCACAGGTTGGGACGTAGGTGCCGTTTGGACAGATGTAGATTCTACACCATTGATTATATCTTGCGCATGCAAAGAAGGCGCAGTCAGACCGATGACTAATGCAAAAGTCGAAGTAGAAATATTGCGCCTAGATGATATTGCTAACATTTTTCATTCCTCCTGCAATCAGGAGGTATATAACATTTACAATTTACAATATGGGTACAATGATATCGATAAAATGATCTTTTTTAGCGCTGAATAAATATTATGAATAGAATGTTCATCTGATATTCACTTAAAAATGAATTTTATGAATAAATATTCATTGAATTATTATTCGAATACCCATCTTTCTACTGAACCTTGGCATAATCATTAAAACGCTTGTCCTTGCCAGTCTCCATTGCAATTAAGGGCTGACATGACCGACCATGCCAATCTTGCCGCCCTTATCCGTACCATTCCCGATTATCCGAAACCGGGGATATTGTTCCGCGATGTATCGACGCTTCTACTCGATGGACGAGGCTTTCGTGCAACAATCGATGCGATAGCGACTTTGGTTACGCCCGGGACTGAACTGATCGCCGGAATAGAAGCGCGGGGTTTTGTCGTGGCAGCGGGGCTGTCTTATGCGATGGGTCTGGGAAAATTGATGCTGCGCAAACCGGGCAAACTGCCGGGGGAAAAGATCGGCATCGACTATGCTCTGGAATATGGCACCGACCGGATCGAGCTGCATACGGGGCAAATTGCATTGGGACAGCGCGTCGTGCTGGTCGATGATTTGATCGCAACCGGTGGTACGGCGATGGCCGGGGTCGAGTTGATCCGCCAAGCAGGGGGCATAATCGACCAGGCATTGTTCATCGTCGATCTGCCCGATCTGGGCGGTGCGGAAAGATTGCGCCAAAATGGAGTGCAACCAAAAGCTTTAATGGCTTTCCCCGGACACTGACAATTGACTCATTTCCGCGGCTTTCACCTGTAAAACG
>JBOFLS010000020.1:0-9717 GCA_051657985.1 Sphingorhabdus sp.
GAACGCAGCGGCCAGCCCATTGCCTTTTCCGCCAGCGGCAGTCCTTCTCCTGCGCAGATCACGCGCCAGGCGATATCCGAAAGGTCGCGCCCCAACGCCGCCATGCCACCGTCGAAACGTTGCTTGGCATTGATCGCACGCTCGGTCGGGGCCAATGGCGAAGGCGCACCGCGTTTGCCGCGTCCCATTGGCGTCGCATCCCAGACCATCGTCGTCCGCGCACCGAGACAGGCAGCTTCGTAATCGCCGCGCAATTTTTCTCCGGCGAGCAATTGGCGATCCGACAGGTGCCCATGCGCGTGCAACCACGATAGCGGGGATTCGGATAGGTTGATGGTAACGCTACGCCGCGCCCGTTTTGACGAACCTACGCTGTCGGCAGGGTCGGGCAAGCCTAGTTCGACAAGTACGCGCGGATCGCTATGTTCGGTAGCAGACTGTTTGTGGACACGGCGTGGCATCTTCATTCTCCTTGCGAATCGATAAAATGGTTCTTGCCATCTGGATAATAATGTAGGACAGTGAAAACCTATCTGGTTATAGAAAGAAATTGCCTATGCTCAGCCGTGTCCGCGAAGTACGCCGCGCCAAGGGCTTTACCCTGCATGATGTTGCCGAGAGATGCGATCCGCCCACCACCGCACAGACTATTGGCAGACTGGAAACCGGCACGCGCACCTTGTCGCTGGGCTGGCTCAATAGGATCGCTGCTGCGCTTGGCGTAGATGCCAGCGAACTGGTGCAACTGCCCGATCAACAGGAAATGCCCGTTGCCGCGCTTCTGAGCAGCGAAGGCGTGCACGCACCGACAAAGGCTGACACCATGATCGCTCCCCGTTTGCTTGGAGAAATGGTGGGTCTTCGTGTTGTCGACAGCATCGGCGACTACCGTCGCGGTGACGAGATTTGGTGCGAACAACTCGGTGCCGAGCATTTTACCGATGCTCTCAATTGCGATGTCCTGGTGCCTCGTCCGGCGGGACGGTTTTTGTTCGGGCGGTTACTGGGCAGGGATGCCGGAAAATTGCACCTGCTTCCGTTGGCGGCAGGATCGAGGCAGCAGGTGGTGACCGATCCGGTATGGATCGGGCGGGCGGCAAAGTTGGTGCGGGGGCTTTGACCGCCATGTTCGATAGAAACTATAGCCCTAAGCCTGTTGAGCCGCAGGCAATCAAAGGTCAACCACACCCATCAGCGGCGTTACCCCTGAAAAGCGCCGTTGGGCTTCGCCTGCCTTCGATACCGACAGGCTCAAAGCTACGATATTTATTTAGCGACGTAGCTTGAGAGTCCTTTCCCTTTCGACGCTTTACCCCAGCAGTGCCTTACCCAATTTCGGGCGCTTCGTCGAACTATCGCTCGACGCCGCCGAAACCATGGGCGAGGCGGAGATCGTCCGCATCAGCCCCAACGGCCTACCCCCCTGGCCGCTGGCGCATATTCTTCCGGCCTATCGAAATCGAGCGCGATTGCCGGTCGAAGATATCTGGCACGACCACCCCGTCCTGCGTCCACCTTTCAGCCTGTTTCCGGGCCTTGCTCCTGCGGGTAACGCGACCACGATCGCAAAGGCGGTTTTAGCGCTTGTCCGCAAACTGCATGCCGAACAACCGTTCGACCTCATCGACGCGCAGTTTTTCTGGCCCGACGGTCCAGCCGCTATGCAGATCGCCAAGGCGCTTGGCCTGCCCTTTTCGATCAAGGCCCGCGGCGCCGATATTCATTACTGGACCAAAATAGCCGGATGCAGCGAACAAATCATTCTGGCAGCACAAAAGGCATCGGGTTTGCTTGCCGTATCGGAGGCAATAAAAGCCGATATCGTCGCGCTGGGCGTCGATCCGACGAAGATTTGTGTTCATCGTACCGGAATAGATCGTAGCCTGTTTTATGTTCCGGCCGAACCGCGCGCCGATCTAAGGCAGCGGATCGATCTGCCTGTCGATGGCCCGCTGCTGGTTTCAGTCGGCGCGCTCATCGCTCGCAAAGGCCAGAGTCTCGTTATCGATGCGCTTCATGACCTTCCGCGCGCAAGGCTTGTATTGATCGGCGAGGGTGAAGATCGCGCCAGGCTCAATGCGCTTGCAAGCGAGAGGCTTGTCACGGATCGTGTCCATTTCCTCGGTTCGCTTTCGCATGGGGATATCGCGCGGCATGTGCAAGCTGCCGATATCGCAGTTCTGCCTTCATCAAGCGAAGGTTTGGCCAACGCCTGGATCGAAGCGCTGGCCTGTGGCACGCCTCTTGTCATCACCGACGTCGGTGGCGCGCAAGAAGTGTTAAAGGAACCCATGGCAGGCCGCATCGTCGAACGTAATGCGAAGGCGATTGCACAGGCCGCCCAAAGCCTGCTCGCCAATCCGCCTACACGTGAGGTAGTGGCGGCAACAGTGGCCGATTATAGCTGGAAAGCCAATGGCGCGGCGCTAATCGCGCATTGGCGCCGTTTAGCCGGTAAGGTCTCTTAGAGCGGCCCTTCGGTCACCCGTTCGACCTTGCTGTCCTTCACATTTTCGTCGGGCACGAAGCTGTCCTGGGTCACTTTCAGCCAGATCAGGATCGGCGCCGCCTGATAGACCGATGAATAGCAACCGACGAAGATACCGAACGCCATAGCCACACTGAAACCGAAGATCACATCAGGACCAAAGAACACCAGCACCACCAGCGGCGTCAGGATCGTAAGGCTGGTCATCACCGTACGCGACAGCGTTTCGTTGACCGAAAGATCGAGCAGGGCCGCCAGATCCATCTTGCGGTATTTTTTCAGATTCTCACGAATACGGTCATAGATGATGATATTGTCGTTAAGCGAATAGCCGATAATCGTCAGCAAGGCAGCGATCGTATTCAGGTCGAATTCCATCTGGGTCAGCGAAAACAACCCAAGCGTCAGCGTTACATCGTGCACCAGTGCCCAGATCGCGCCTATCCCGAACTGCCATTCGAAACGGAACCAGATGTAGATCGCAATGCCGAGGGCTGCCAGCACCAGCGCGGTTATCCCGGAAGAAAACAGTTCCCCCGATACCTTGCCCGAAACCGAATCCACCCCGTCGATCCGCACCTGCGGATGATCCTCACGCAATTTGGTGACGATCTTGTCGGTCATTATATTGGCCAGTTCGGGCTTTGCCTCTGCCCCATCGGGCAGCTTCATACGGATCGAAACCTGGTTCTCCGCACCGAAACGCTGGATCGTCGGATCGCCATAGCCAAGACTGGCGACGCTTTGCCGCAATTCCTGGATCGGTGCGGTCTTTTCGCCGACGAAGGTCGTGCGGATCATCTGGCCGCCAATGAAATCGACGCCGTAGTTGAGACCACGGGTGGCAACCAGCGCCAATGACGCGATCATCAGCAGAATGGAAATCCCAAAGGCGATATTGCGCCATTTCAGGAAACCGATATTGGTATCGTCGGGAACGAGTTTCAGAAGTTTCATGTTTCTCACCGTTCCTTAGATATTGATATCTTGGGGGCGATTGCGCTTCAGCCAACCCGCAACCCACATCCGGGTAAAGGTAACCGCGGTAATCACCGAAGTCACAATGCCGATAATAAGGACGATCGCGAAACCGCGGATCGGCCCCGTACCAAAATAAGCCAGGATAACGGCGGCAATGAAATTCGTGATGTTCGCATCGAAGATCGCACGGCTGGCTTCCGAATAGCCATGCTCGATCGCCTGCGCGACCCGCCTGCCCTTTCGTCGCTCCTCGCGAATACGCTCGTTGATGATCACGTTCGCGTCGACCGCCGCCCCGATAGTCAGTACGAAGCCGGCAATGCCCGGCAGCGTCAAGGTGGCGTTGGCCAACGCCATCACCGCCAGGATCATTGCAACGTTTATGATAAGGGCAAAGCTCGCATAAACGCCGAACCGGCCATAAGCCAGGATCATCCAGACAAGTACGCCAATGGTACCGATCAGCCCCGCGAGCATCCCGCGCCGGATTGAGTCCGCGCCAAGATCCGGACCGACCGAGCGCTCCTCGACGACCGTCAGATCGACCGGCAGCGCACCCGAATTGAGCGCAATCGCCAACTGGCTGGCGCTCTCGACAGTAAAGCTGCCTGAAATCTGGGAAGCGCCGCCGAGAATCGGTTCGTTGATTTGCGGCGCGGAAATCACTTGCCCATCAAGGATGATGGCAAAGAGCTTGCCGGTATTCTGCTGGGTCATTCGAGCAAAGCGCTGTCCGCCCGGACCGTTGAACTGGATGTTTACAACGGGTTGATTGTCCTGCGGATCGAAACCCTGTTGGGCTCCGGTAAGTTGATCACCCGAAATACCGCCAAGACGCCGTACGGCGATATAGGGTATGCCCGTTGGATTGGTGGGATAAGGCAACACTTGGCTGCCAACGCTTGCCTTGCCTTGCGCCGTAAGATCGGGATCGGCATTTTCATCGACCAGCTTAAACTCGAGTTTCGCCGTTTTGCCTATCAGCTCCTTTAGCGCTTGTGGATCCTGCAGGCCGGGCACCTGAACGACGATGCGGTCATCGCCCTGCCGGATGATCGTCGGCTCAAGCGTGCCCAATGCGTTGATTCGTCTGTCGATCACATCTTTGGCCGAATCCATCGCCTGATCGAGGGTGGCAGTGCGTCCCGTGCTTGACGGAACCAGGGTGATCCGGTTGCCATCCGTAACCTCGATCGACCAATCGCGCCCGCCGCTGTTGTTCGCGGTAATCGGCAGCAACGCTTCACGCGCGGCATCGATCTGCGCGCTGTCTGCGACAAGGAAACTCAACCGTCCGCCGGTCCGGGTCACATTATCGATGGCGATCCGCGGTTCCGCCCGGCGCATCGCTGTACGCACGCTGTCCTCCAGCGACTCCAGTCGGTCGCGCTCAAGCTGTGCGACATCCGCTTCAAGCAGAATATGACTGCCGCCCGCCAGATCGAGACCTAAGCTGATCGTCTCCTTCGGGATCGGATCGGGAATGCGATCGAGCCATGTTTTCGGCAGAAAGCTGGGAAGTGCAAGCAAAAGGCTGACCACGATCAGCATCGACAGCATGATCACGCGCCAGCGTGGAAAATCGAGCATTATTGATCCCCAACCCTATCGACTTACCACCACCGCATCAATCGTTTGCGGGTTTGGCATTGCGGTTCTTTACATCGGCAAGCGTTGATTTGAGCGCCTTCACACGGACATTGGGAGCAATTTCGACCTCGACATGATCATCGGCGACCTTGATCACCTTGCCCATCAACCCGCCGCCCGTGACCACATCGTCATTCTTCGCGACCGCATCGATCTTGGCCGCATGTTCCTTCGCGCGCTTCTGCTGGGGGCGGATGAGCAAGAAGTAGAAAATCACGAAAATCAGCAGCAGCGGCAGGATCTGCGCGACGAAAGCCGCGCCCGTAGAACCGGCGGCGGCGCTTCCGGATGCCCCCGCTGCGGTCGCCAAAATCATGGACGATATCATTATTGCATTCCCCGAAAAATCTGATTGAAGGCCAGATAGGAAGGCCTCCGTAAAAATCCAAGGCGCGCGGTTATCATCAAGGCATCGCAGGTGCAAGGCAAAGCGCGCAATTGTGCCATATCGCCTCTTGCTTTTGCCCAAAGCCATGCATATAGGCCGCGCTTCAATGCCCGCCGCACTGTAAATATGTCGGCTGGCCGGTCGGGACGTAGCGCAGCCTGGTAGCGCATCACACTGGGGGTGTGGGGGTCGGAGGTTCGAATCCTCTCGTCCCGACCAATGATTTCAATGATTTAATCTTACTCAATCGACGCTTCCCGAATATTGGGCTAAATTTTGGAGCCTGCAGGGATTTAGGGTCTGGCTGCTAGAAACCTTCCCCGAAAGGGAGAAGAATTTGGCGGATCCCTGCAGGCCCTGGACTGTAAACCCTCTCCGTTGGCGCAATGGGGTATTTATGGCCGCTTAATCGTCATCGGCCATATTGCTCTGCCGTCGAAAGCAACCGCGCCAGGGTTTCGGGCGGAAACGAAAAGCCTTCCGGATCATCGTCGATAAAACGGGTTGTCTGGCTGCGATGCGCTTTTACACCCCATGCCTGCTGCCATCGATGTGTACCGGCCGCCGGTCTTGCGTTTGTGCTGAGCCGGGACCAGACGGCATAGGTCCAAAGCGTCATTCTTCGGCAATCGACCGCCAAACGCACTAACCGATAGGCGGCCTTATGATCCGGATGATGATCGGCAGGCGAGGTCACCAACACCGTTTCTGCACGAAGATCGTGAAGCATCGCGCGAAGCGCCAACGGTCGGGCATTTTTTGCAAGCCGTCCATCGCGCCATCCCATGAAGCGTATCTGGCTGTTCGGCAGGCCGAGGCGCCCGAGTGCCCGGCGCAATTCCCCTCGGCGTAATCTGCCAAGGCGGGCACGCGGCCATTTACGCGATTGAGGGTGCGAAGCATCGCCATCGGTCAGCACTATGAAGGCAATATTCGCACCGCGCCAGACGGCTTCGAGGATAAGCCGCCCTGCCCCAAGAATTTCGTCATCGGGATGGGGGGAAATTATGACAATTCGTCTCTTATGTCTTCCCCCCAAGCTTAGGGCACGGAACGCAGCCATCGGATGAAGGTTATCAGGCAGTGAACGTTTCAAACCGCATCCTTTCGGCCAAATGCGACAAGCTGGACCAGGCTGCGTTGGACAATGTCGAACACGCTATCGCTGTCGATGCGGAAACTGTGGATATTGCTGGAACGTTCCCCCAGGATGCGATCGGGCTCATGGCCGAAGTCGGATTGCTTGAATGGCCGTTTTGGGAAACAGGGCGTGGTATCGGACCGCTTGACGAACCGCTGGCTCTCAGCGCGCTGCTGACACGGATCGGGCGCGCCAGTCTGACGGTCGGGCGGCTGTTCGAAGGACATGTCAACGGTGCGATCCTGATCAAGACTTATGGGAACTATCGCCAGAATAGAATAGTTGCGACCGAAGCGGCGAACGGGCGAATGACAGGCGTCTGGAATGCCGAACGCGGTGCCGGCCTGATCGCACGGCGAGACCGTGGCGGCTGGCGGATCGACGGCATGAAAATCTTCTGTTCGGGCGCAGGATCGATCCGTCGCCCTGTCGTGACGGTGCGCACAGCCGATACGTCCGATATCCTAATGATGCTTCCCGACATGGCATCATCCGAGACCGAAATCGATCTATCGGCGTGGCGACCGACGGGAATGAAAGGAACAGCAACAGCGACGGTTCGCTTTCATGGGTTGTTTGTGCCGGATGACGCCGTAGTCGGCGGACCTGGGGATTATTACCGATCACCTCTGTTTTCCGGCGGGGCATGGCGGGTTTTGGCCGTCCAATTGGGGGGATTGCAGCGGATCGTAGCGCTTCATGCCGAACGACTGATAGCATGGTCGCGAGAAGACGACGCATTGATGCGTGCACGCTTCGCCTCTGCCGGCCAATCGCTCGAATTGGCTCGCTTGCTTGTTGCAGAAACGGCAAGCCGGGCGCATGGCGGCATTGACGATCCGGCGGGTATCGACGCCTATGTCGATGCCGCGCGGGGGAACTTCGAAAGTTTGGCCTTTTCGATTGTCGAGAACACACGTCGGAACATCGGTCTCTCCTCCTTCATCGCCCCCGACCCGCTCGACCGCATTATCCGCGACCTTGAAACCTATCTGCGTCAGCCCTTTCTCGATGCCTCCCGCGACAATGCAGCGCGTTGGCTGTTACAACATCGGGGGAGTTTTGCGCCATGACCCCCTCATCGCTCGACCCCGGCTATTTCGATGCGCTTTATGAAAGCGATCCCGATCCGTGGCGCTTCGAAACCAGTTCCTATGAGGCGGAAAAATATGCGGCAACGATTGCCGCCTTGCCGAGAGCCTATTATCGATCCGCAATCGAAATCGGTTGCTCGATAGGGGTGCTGACGCAGATCGTGGCAGCGCGATGCGGTGCGATCCTCGGCATCGATGTAGCGCAGGCGGCAATCGACAAGGCCAGGGCGCGTTGCGCGGATCTTGGCCATATCGATTTTGCGATTGCCCGGTTTCCGGACGATCGGCCTGCTGAACGATATGATCTCATCATTCTGTCGGAAATTCTTTATTATTTCGACGACAAGGGAATTGCGGCGGCTGCGGAAACAGTCCGCAAGATCGCCCTATCGGATGCCGATATCATATGCGTTCATTGGCTTGGCCCCACCCCGGATTACCCGAAAAACGGCGATCAAGCGGTGGATGCGTTCGAAGCGGAAATCGGCCCCGCTACGATCATGCTGCGACAGCGCAAAGAGAATTATCGGCTGGACGTCTTTCGGCTTCCTCAAGACGAGCGATCAGCGTTTTAGCGATGGTTATCTCGGCATCGAGCCGCTGTGGAAAAACCCGCTTTCGCGTCAGTCGCCGGTCGGATGCTTCAATCTGTAGCCAGCTTTTGCCGAAGGGCTCGTGCCGATTGTGAGCCTTACGCGCTGCATGGCGCATCGAAAGCCGCCGCGCCAGATCCCGAGTGGGTTCGAGTGCGGCATCGCAGCAGGTATCGGAGATACTGCAATAGTCGCGCAGCAGATCGGCGAAACCCATGGGTGCACGTCCTGCCAGCCGCGGGGAAGTATGGACGATCGGGGCATGACTATGCCGAAGTTTGCGATCGTTGCGGAAAAGGGCCGTCGCGAGCGCACGGTCTTCAGCTATCGGCACGCATGGCAATCCGCCAATCGCCCGGTAAGCTTCGGTTGTAATCGCCAGACTTGCGCCCCATTCCCAGATATGCGTCGGCCAGGGATCGTAGGGCAAAGGATCGAGCAACGTTGCAAGCCGGGCCTGCAATCCAGCCAGTTCCCATTCCTGCTTACGCGCCATAAGCATGGGCAAAAGCTTGAGCCGATGGTGCGGTTTGAAGGCTATCGTACCTGCCACCGCGTCGACGCCTTGGGAGAGTTCAACCAAATTGGCGGCAATCCAATCGGGCGATACCTCGCTATCGGCATCGGTGGTCATAAGGATACCATCATGTCCAGCGAGGACCGCCGCACGGTCCATAGCCTTTTTACGCGCTGTTCCCGCATGAGCGACCGCCGGATCGAACCATGTCTCTTCAACGAAAAGCCTTGCATGCCTTGCTGCAAACCTACGCGCAATCTGCGCGGTTTTATCGCTGCTATTGTTGACCAGAACTACGATCGCAACCGAACATTGCTTGACGGTCGCGCTGGCAATATCGAGCGCCCGAAGACAAGATGAAATGAGATCACATTCATTGCGTGCAGGTACGGCGATAACGACATTGCGGGGCATAACGTCCGGAAAGGGTCCGAACGAATCTATGATTGGGTCCATCCACATCAAATGACTTAACTGCTGATAGCCATAAGGGTTTCATTTAAATAAAAATGACGGGTTGGATCGCGAATTTACTTACCCGCCTGAAACCTTTTCATTCGCAGCAATGTTGCGCATCGTTTTGGCCATCGACAGCTGTCAGAGAAATCGGATTTGCGCGCAATGCCTATCGCTCTCGGCGGATAGCGAAGAACGGCAGAAGCGTGATGACATTAAGATCTGGTCCGGACCAGAAATGGAACCGTAGTGCTGAGCTTGTCGAAGCACGCCTAGAGTTTGTCCTGTTTAGATAGAACCGTAGTGCTGAGCCTCCTGAGCTTGTCGAAGGGCGAAGCACGCCTAGCCGATAAGCGCCCTTCGACAGGCTCAGGGCTACGGTGAAGTTTCAACTTAAACAGGACAGACT
>JBOFLS010000021.1:0-24422 GCA_051657985.1 Sphingorhabdus sp.
AGAGGCACGTGAAAGCGCAGCAGCGCGCGCAGCTTCGGTGCTGGCGTAGATCTCCGTGCATGGCTGGATCATTCTTGATAAGCCGATAGGGCTGGGTTCGACACAGGCTGTGGCAGCGGTAAAGCGCAATATGCGTCAAGCGGGTTATGGCAAGGTCAAGGTCGGCCATGGCGGCACGCTCGATCCGCTGGCGACCGGCGTGTTGCCGATCGCATTGGGGGAGGCGACGAAACTTTGCGGGCGGATGCTGGATGCGTCAAAGGAATATGATTTCACCATAAGCTTTGGCACGGAAAACGCCGGGCTGGACGCGGAGGGAGAGGTTGTTGCAACCTCCGATCATCGGCCAACATGGGTGGAAATAGAGGCGGTGCTTCCAGCGTTCACCGGCGAAATCGAGCAGATCCCTCCTGCTTACTCAGCTATCAAAATCGACGGCAAACGCGCCTATGATAGAGCAAGAGCGGGCGAAGACGTTGAAATGAAAGCGCGACGGGTGACGATACAATCTCTCTGCATCTCTGCGTCTCTGCGCGAACAAAATGATTTCGCGCAGAGACGCAGAGACGCAGAGGAGATGGGCAGCATCACATTGACCGCTCATGTTTCTAAGGGGACATATATCCGCTCATTGGCCCGCGATATCGCTTATGCCCTCGGCACAGTAGGCCATGTCTCCATGCTGCGCCGCACACGCGCTGGCCCATTCAGCCTCGAACAGGCGATTTCGCTGGACAAACTCAACGAAATCGGTAAGGGCGCACTCCCAGAAGACATTATCTTGCCGCTGGAGGCAGGGCTGGTCGACATCCCGGCTCTTGAACTCTCCCCGGAACAGGCAAGGGCGATCCGTCAAGGACGCGTCTTGACCGGGATAGCCTCGAAAGACGGGCAATATTGGGCGCGGGACGCAGAAATGCGGCCTGTAGCACTGATAGAGCAAGTCGATGGTTCCTTAAGAACCGTTCGCGGCTTCAATCTTTAAGCCATGATGTTCGAAGGAAAAATCTATGTCGATTACGGCAGAGCGCAAAGCCGAAGTGATTAAGGAAAACGCCCAGAGCAAGGGGGATACCGGTTCCCCCGAAGTGCAGGTCGCCATATTGACCGACCGTATCAAGGCGCTGACCGAACATTTCAAGGATCATCACAAGGATAATCACAGCCGCCGCGGCCTTCTGCAGATGGTCAACAAGCGTCGTTCGCTGCTCGATTATTTGAAGCGCAAGGATGTTGATCGTTACAACGCGCTGATCTCCAAGCTGGGCTTGCGTAAATAAATTGCTGGAGCGGCCCCCATTTGCGGGGCCGTTTCATTTTTGCACCGTAGCCCTGAGCTTGTCGAAGGGCGTTTTCAGATACAGCGCAATGCTGTGAGGCGTGCTTCGACAAGCTCAGCACTACGGTTAAAGTTAATGGGTGCTTCTGTAATTCGGCAGACGCAACCAAGGGGCCAAAAGTGCCCCACCCGGTCCGGGACGGACACCCCGGAATAAAGAGGCCCCTTTGCGCAATAGGGCGCGAAGGCATCTCAAGGAAAATCTATGTTTGATGTGAAAACTGTATCAATCGAGTGGGGCGGACAAACCCTGACACTCGAAACGGGCAAGGTTGCCCGTCAGGCCGACGGCGCCGTTATCGCGACCCTTGGCGAAACTGTTGTGCTTTGCGCGGTGACCGCTGCAAAGTCGGTGAAAGAGGGGCAGGATTTTTTCCCGCTCACCGTCCACTATCAGGAAAAATATTCGGCAGCCGGCCGTATCCCCGGTGGCTTTTTCAAGCGCGAGCGCGGTGCAACCGAAAAGGAAACGCTGGTTTCCCGCCTGATCGACCGTCCGGTCCGTCCGCTGTTCCCTGAAGGTTTCTATAACGAAATCAACGCAATTGCTCAGGTTCTTTCCTATGATGGTGAAAATGAGCCCGACATATTGGCGATGGTTGCGACTTCGGCTGCGCTGACCATTTCGGGCGTGCCTTTCATGGGCCCCATTGGTGCTGCACGCGTCGGCTATGTCGACGGCGAATATATACTGAACCCGACCGATGAGCAGGTAGCGCAAGGCGATCTCGATCTGGTCGTGGCCGCAACTTACGATGCGGTGATGATGGTCGAATCCGAAGCCAACGAGCTTTCGGAAGAAATCATGCTCGGTGCCGTCCTGTTCGCGCATGATGCGTGCAAGGAAGTGGTGAAAGCCATTGTCAAACTGGCCGAGCAAGCCGCGAAAGACCCGTGGGAAATGGCCGAACAGGCCGATCTCTCGGCCGCCAAGGACAAGCTGAAAAAGCTGATCGGCAAGGATATTGCCGCGGCCTACAAGCTGACTGACAAATCCGCGCGCAGCAACGCCCTGAACGAAGCCCGTGCCAAGGCCAAGGAAGCCTTTGCCGACGCCACCCCGCAAGACCAGATGGCTGCCGGTAAGCTGATGAAGAAGCTGGAAGCGGAAATCGTCCGCGGTGCTATTCTGAAGGATGGCACCCGCATCGACGGCCGCAGCACCACGCAAATCCGCCCGATCGTCGCGGAGACGCACTTCCTGCCCCGCGCGCACGGATCGGCTTTGTTCACCCGCGGTGAAACGCAGACGATCGCCACCTGCACGCTCGGCACCAAGGATGCGGAGCAGATGATCGACGGCCTGGGCGGGCTCCACTACGAGTCCTTCATGCTGCACTATAACTTCCCGCCGTACAGCGTCGGCGAAGTCGGTCGCTTCGGTGCGCCCGGTCGCCGCGAAGTCGGCCATGGCAAGCTCGCCTGGCGCGCGTTACACCCCGTGCTGCCCTCGAAGGAAGACTTCCCCTATACCATCCGCCTGACGAGCGACATCACCGAGTCCAACGGCTCGTCATCGATGGCGTCGGTCTGCGGCGGGTCGCTCGCGATGATGGACGCCGGCGTTCCCATCGCCCGCCCCGTTTCGGGCATCGCAATGGGGCTCATTCTCGACGGTAAGGATTTCGCGATCCTTTCCGACATATTGGGTGATGAAGACCATCTCGGCGACATGGATTTCAAGGTTGCTGGAACCGAGCAGGGCATCACCACGATGCAGATGGACATCAAGATTGCCGGGATCACCCGCGAAATCTTCGAAGCCGCGCTCAATCAGGCTAAGGAAGGCCGCGCGCATATCCTGGGCGAAATGGCCAAGGCGTTGGGTTCCGCCCGCACCGAGCTTTCGGCCCATGCCCCGCGCATCGAAACGATGCAGATCGACAAGGCGAAGATCCGCGACATCATCGGCACTGGGGGCAAGGTGATCCGCGAGATCGTCGCCACCACCGGCGCGAAGGTCGATATCGATGATGAAGGCCTGATCAAGATTTCATCGTCCGATCTCAGCCAGATCGAAGCCGCCCGCAAGTGGATTTCGGGCATCGTCGAGGAAGCCGAAGTCGGCAAAATCTATGATGGCAAGGTTGTGAACATTGTCGATTTCGGCGCTTTCGTGAACTTCATGGGCGGCAAGGATGGTCTCGTCCATGTCAGCGAAATGAAGAATGAGCGCGTGGAAAAGCCGACCGATGTCGTTTCGGAAGGCATGGACGTAAAGGTCAAGGTCCTCGAGATCGACCCGCGCGGCAAGGTCCGCCTGTCGATGCGCCTGGTCGATCAGGAAACCGGCGCAGAAATCGAAGACACACGCCCGCCGCGCGAACCTCGCGAAGACCGCGGCCCGCGTGGCGACCGCGGGCCTCGTCGTGATGGTGGGGGCCGTGATGGCGGAGACCGTGGCCGTGGACCTCGTAGAGATGGCGGCGGACGTGATCGCGACCGTGGCGACCGCGGTCCGCGCCGTGATCCTTCGACGGGCTCAGGACGGGACGGTAATGGCGGAGAAGGGGGCGACCCTAACCATGTGCCGGACTTTTTGAAGGATTAAGCTTCGAATAAACTCGTTAAGCGATTAAGAAAAGGGCTGCTTTGGCAGCCCTTTTTATATCAGCGCATTGGCGGATGTCATGCCTTGATCTCGCGCCATTCGCCGGGGCTCAAACCATCCACGCTCCACTCGCCGATGCGCCAGCGGATCAGGCGTAGCGTGGGGTGGCCGACGGCGGCGGTCATGCGGCGGACCTGACGGTTCCGGCCTTCATGGATGGTAAGCGCGATCCAGTTGTCCGGAATGGCTTTGCGCACACGGATAGGCGGGTCGCGCAGCCAGATATCGGGCGCATCGATGCGCTCTGCCTGGGCTGGGCGGGTAAGACCGTCTTTCAGTTTCACGCCCTTGCGCAGTGTGGAAAGGGCGGCGGCATCGGGTTCGCCTTCGATCTGCGACAGGTAGGTCTTGGGCATTTTGTGCCGGGGATCGGTAATACGAGCCTGCAGGCCGCCATCGTCGGTCAAGAGCATCAGTCCCTCGCTATCCAGATCGAGTCGGCCCGCAGGGTAGACGTCGGGAGCGGCGATATAGTCCGAAAGCGTCGGACGCGCGGAGCCTTGATTGCCCTTGTCGGTAAACTGCGACAGCACGCCATAAGGTTTGTTAAACAGGATCAGTCGGGCCATAGGACCGGGCCATAAAGCGCGGCGGCAATCGGCGCAATTCATCGTCGATACAGCTTGTCTCCGCAAGTGGGGCAAAAAGCCTTGGCGTTGCCGCCAATCGTGATTAAGGGATGCCCCTATGCAGAAAAAGCTTATCCTATCCGCGGCGCTTGCCACTTCCGCCCTAATGCTTTCGGGCTGTGCCGGGCTGGGCGGCGGTGGCGGCCGAGCTGGCGCGGATACCCGCTATGTCGCGCGCGACGTCAATACGCTCTATTCGGCGGCCAAGCAAAAGCTTGATGCCGGTCAGTATCAGGTCGCAGCCGCCTTGTTTGACGAGGTCGAGCGTCAGCATCCCTATTCGCCTTGGGCGCGCCGGGCACAGCTGATGAGCGCGTTCAGCTATTATATGGCGCAGAAGTATAACGATTCGACCAATTCGGCGCGGCGGTTCCTGTCGATCCATCCGGGTAACAAGGATGCGCCCTATGCCTATTACCTGATCGCGCTCAACTATTACGAGCAGATCAGCGACGTGACCCGCGACCAGAAAATCACGCAGCAGGCGCTGGCCGCACTGGGCGAGGTGCAAAGGCGCTATCCCAACACGCGCTATGCGGCGGACGCGGGTTTGAAGATCGATCTGGTTAACGACCATTTGGCCGGTAAGGAAATGGAGATCGGCCGTTTCTATCAACGTCGCGCGCTATGGCTGGCGGCTTCGCTTCGTTTCCGTGAAGTGGTCGATAAATATCAGACGACAACGCACGCGCCCGAGGCGCTATACCGGCTGACCGAAAGCTATCTGGCGCTTGGCATTCCTGCAGAAGCGCGCAAATCGGCGGCGGTGCTGGGGGCGAACTATCCCGGCAACAAATGGTATGAGCGTGCCTACGAACTGATGCAGAAGCATTCGCCTGCGGCGTGATCGCGGCGGTATCGGTCTTTTTAAGGCGGGACGGCAATAGTCCCTTTATGTTCCTGCCCTGATGTTATAGGTCTGCGCACATGCTGACTGGCCTTTCCATCCGCGATGTGGTCCTGATCGAAGCGCTCGATCTGGAGTTCGAGCGTGGCCTTGGCGTCCTTACCGGCGAGACCGGGGCGGGGAAGTCGATCCTTCTCGATGCTCTTGGCTTGGCGCTCGGTGCTCGCGCCGATAGCGGGCTGGTGCGGGCAGGGGCAGAAAAGGCGCAGGTAACGGCCAGTTTCGATGCGCCTGATGCTGTCGCCACCTTGCTTGCTGAAAACGATATCGCATTGGAACCGGGCGAGCCGCTTTTGATCCGCCGCTCGGTACGCGCCGATGGCGGCAGCAAGGCTTTTGTCAACGATCAGCCCTGTTCGGCGGCATTGTTGCGTGAACTGGGTGCGCAGCTGGTCGAGATCCACGGCCAGCATGACGATCGCGGCCTGCTCAACCCGCGGGGCCACCGGGCCTTGCTGGATATGTTCGGGCGCTGCGATGTGGGCGTTGTGGCGACGGCTTATACGGCCTGGCAGGAGGCAAAAGCCCGGCTTGATGGCGCGCGCGAGGCGCTGGACAACGCAACGCGCGATCGCGAATGGCTTGAACATGCGGTCGCCGAACTGACCAGATTTGCGCCGCAAGAGGGCGAGGAGGAAGAACTCGCCAGTGAACGCGCGCTGATGCAGAAAGGCGAGCGGTTGGCCGAGGATCTGCGTACCGTGCTTGAGGCGTTTGATGGATCGGACAACTGCCTTGCCAAGATGCGCAGCGCCGCGCGCAGGCTTGATCGGCTAGGTTCCGAGCATCCGCTGCTGGCCGATGCGCTGACCTCGCTCGACCGCGCGGTGATCGAGGCAAGCGAGGCCGAGGACAAGCTGATTGCGGCGACGCAGGCGCTGAGCTTCGATCCCGAACGGCTGGAGATGATCGAAGTTCGCCTGTTCGACCTGCGCGGACTGGCCCGCAAACATGGCGTACAGCCCGAGGCGTTGGCGGCGCTGACGCAAGAGCTTGCGGCAAAGCTCGATGCAATCGAGGCGGGCGGCGAGGGGCTGGCAAAGCTGGAGGCTGAAGTAGCCGCTAAGGCCGCGGCCTATCGTAGCGCTGCCGAGAAGCTTTCGAAGGCACGTACGGCGGCAGCGGCCAGGCTTGATAAAGCCGTAGCGGCCGAGCTTGCCCCGCTGAAACTCGATGCGGCCAAGTTCTGCACCGAGGTGAAGCCGCTGCCCGAAGAAAGCTGGTCGGTGCAGGGCATGGACAAGGTGGAGTTTCTGATTTCGACCAACCCCGGCGCGCCCGTTGTGCCCTTGGCCAAGATCGCGTCGGGCGGTGAATTGTCGCGCTTCATCTTGGCGCTGAAAGTAGCGTTGGCCGAAGAAGGCGGTGCTGCCACAATCATCTTCGACGAAATCGACCGCGGTGTCGGCGGGGCGGTGGCCTCGGCCATAGGCGAGCGTTTGTCGCGGTTGGCGGGCGCAGGGAAACAGCTGCTTGCCGTCACGCACAGTCCGCAGGTCGCCGCGAAGGGGCGTATACATTATTTTATCGCCAAATCGTCGCAAGGTCCGAAAAGTGGCATCATCACCCGCACCGGCGTAACCCGCCTCGATGCCGAAGGCCGTCGCCAGGAAATCGCGCGTATGCTTTCCGGGGCAGAGGTGACCGCCGAGGCAAGAGCGCAGGCTGAACGGCTAATGGAGGGGGTTTGAGATTGTATATAACTGCGCTTTTAAGCCCCTCCTTTTCAAAGGAGGGGTTGGGGTGGTTTCGAGCTTGGAACAAGCTCGCCCCGGCGTCGAGCCGGGCCGAGCTTACACCATCCCAAACCCCTCCTCTAAAGAGGAGGGGCTTAAATGTTTGACCTTGAAAACATATCCGAAGCCGAAGCCGCTAATGAACTGATGCGTCTTGCCAAGGCGATCGCCTATCATAACAAACGCTACCATGCCGAGGACGCGCCCGAGATTTCGGACGCGGAATATGATGCGCTGGTGCGGCGCAATAACGAGCTGGAAGCAGCCTTCCCGCATCTGGTTCGCGCCGACAGCCCGAATGCCCAGGTAGGCGCAGCGGTCGAAAGTTCGCCGCTTGCCAAGGTGACGCATGCCAAGCGGATGATGTCGCTGGATAATGCTTTCAACGATGAGGATGTCGAGGATTTCGTCGCGCGCGTACGGCGGTTTTTGAACCTACCCGAAGGCACGCCGGTCGCCTTGACCGCCGAGGACAAGATCGATGGGCTATCCTGTTCGCTACGCTATGAAAACGGCGTGCTCGTGCAGGCGGCAACGCGTGGCGATGGTGCGGTGGGTGAGGATGTGACCGCCAATGTGCGGACGATTGGGGACGTGCCGGAGACACTTAAGCCCCTCCCCTTCAGGGGAGGGGTTGGGGTGGGGCTTGTCGATCAAGCGCAACTTCCACTAACCAGCCCCACCCCCGACCCCTCCCCTGAAGGGGAGGGGAGAATCCCCGCCATCTTCGAAATCCGCGGCGAGATCTATATGGCCAAGGCCGACTTCATGGCGCTCAATGCCCGCCTGCTTACCGAGGCCGACGATCCCGAAAAGGCCCGTCAATTCGCCAATCCACGCAATGCTGCCGCCGGATCGCTGCGGCAAAAGGACGCGAGCATTACCGCGTCAAGGCCCTTGCGCTTTCTGGCGCATGGCTGGGGAGAGGTCAGCGCGCTGCCTGCCGATACGCAAGCCGGCGTCATGGCAGCAATTGCACGCTGGGGCGTACCGGTATCGCCCTTGCTGATGCGCGCGGAGAGCACCGCCGATGTGCTGGCGCATTATCGCCAGATCGAAACCCGGCGGGCTGACCTGCCTTATGATATCGACGGGGTGGTCTACAAGGTCGATCGGCTCGACTGGCAGGAACGGTTAGGCTTCGTTGCCAAGGCTCCCCGCTGGGCGATTGCGCATAAATTTCCGGCTGAAAAGGCCGAAACTACACTTGAGGCGATCGATATCCAGGTCGGTCGTACCGGCAAGTTGACGCCGGTCGGGCGGCTGAAACCGGTGACGGTCGGCGGCGTGGTGGTTTCCAACGTCACCCTGCATAACCGCGACGAGATCGTCCGGTTAGGCGTGCGCCCCGGCGACCGGATAAAGGTGCAGCGCGCTGGCGATGTCATTCCGCAGATTGTCGAAAATCTGACCCGAGACGAAGCGCGTTCGGCTTATGCCTTTCCCGATCACTGCCCGCAATGCGGTTCCGAAGCGGTGGCTGCAGAAGGCGAGGTCGATGTCCGCTGCACCGGCGGACTGATCTGCCCGGCGCAACGTGTGGAGCGTTTGAAGCATTTTGTCAGCCGCGCTGCACTCGATATCGAAGGGCTGGGCGAAAAGACGATCGCTGAATTTTTCGAACAGGGCTGGCTGGAAAGCCCCGCCGACATCTTCCGCCTGCACAGGAAACGCAGTGAAATCCTGATCCGTGAAGGCTGGAAGGAAAAGTCTGTGGATAATCTGTTGAAAGCGATCAAGGCGAAGCGCAGCCCCGATGCCGCGCGGCTGTTGTTCGCGCTGGGCATCCGTCACGTCGGTGCGGTTACCGCGCGCGATTTGATGAAGGCTTTCGGTACTGTCGAACGCGTCCGCGAAATCGCCACAGCCGAAAATGGCGCCGAGGAATTGACGCAGATCGAGGGGATCGGCCCCGTCGTTGCCGAAGCGCTGACCGATTTCTTCCACGAGCCGCATAACCAGTCGGTTTGGGACGATCTGTTGAGCGAAGTGTCGCCGCCCGAATATATCGTCAATATCCGCGCCTCATCGGTTTCCGGCAAAACCGTGGTTTTCACCGGGGCGCTCGAAACGATGAGCCGCGACGAGGCCAAGGCGCAGGCCGAGGCGCTGGGTGCGAAGGCATCGGGTTCGGTATCGGCAAAGACCGATCTCCTCGTTGCGGGACCGGGGGCGGGATCGAAACTGAAAAAGGCGCAGGAACTGGGAATACAGGTGATCGATGAGGCGGCTTGGGCGGAGATCGTGAAGGGGGCGGGTTAGCAATAAATTAAGCCCCTCCTTTTCAAAGGAGGGGTTGGGGTGGTTGCGCGCTTAGAACAAGCTCGCCCCGGCTTCGAGCCGGGCCAAGCTTGCACCACCCCCAACCCCTCCTCTAAAGAGGAGGGGCTTGAAGGAACGGGGGAAACAAATGGCCAATCAGACTTATCTTTCGAAACTGATGCACGATCTGGAATCGCCGGTAGAGGTCCGCCGTTTCGGCAGCGGGTGGCTTTCAGGTTTTTTCGCATTGCTATTCGCCATTGCCGGTTTTGCTCTGGTTATCGCGCTTCGTTACCCGGACTGGTTTGCGACGCCCGAACTCGAGCTGCTTAAAGATTGGGGCGGGTTTCGCGGGATTGTCCATGCCCTTTTGTTGACCAGCTATGTTCTTGCACTACTAAGCCTGCTGCTTCGCCCTCGCAAGGCGCTCGGCACCACAGCGCTGATCATCGGCATAACAGCAACGCTGATTGGCGGCGCCAATGTACAGCCTCAAGAAACGCGTGATTGGGGAATCTTCTTCGGCCTCGATTTTTTTGCCGTCAATCTTCTCGCCACGGGTTTCATGTTTGCACCGCTCGAACGCTGGCTGCCGCATCGTCGCGATCAGCGGCTGTTCCGGCCCGAATGGCGCGAGGATCTGTTCTATTATCTCGTCAGTTCGATGTTCGTGCAGTTGCTCTCTTTCCTGGCGCTCGCACCGTCGACGATCATCAATGAACGCACTAACTGGTTCGATGCTTTTCGCGCCGATATTGCATCGCTTCCTTGGGTTTTGCAGTTTGTGATCGTCCTGATCCTGTCCGATGTGGCGCAATATTGGTATCACCGGCTGTTCCACAAGGTGCCTTTCCTTTGGGGCTTTCACGCGATCCATCACAGTGCCAAGTCGATGGACTGGCTTGCCGGATCGCGGATGCATTTCGTGGAGATCGTGTTGCTGCGTGCAATCACTTCGCTGCCGCTGTTCACGCTTGGTTTCAGTCCATCGGTCATGCAGGCCTATATCGGTTTCGTCTATATCTGGTCGTCACTGCTGCACGCCAATGTCGGCGGAAATTTCAATAGGCTGGGGCACTGGATCGCGACGCCGCGTTTCCATCACTGGCATCACGGGCTGGAACGCGAGGCCTTCGATGTGAATTTCGCCATTCACTTGCCCTTTCTCGACAAAGTGTTCGGAACCTTCCATCTGCCGCCCGATCGCTGGCCCGAAAATTACGGCATTCCCGAAGATGTACCCAAAGGTTATGCGGGGCAGTTCGCATATCCATGGACGCGGACGGGAAAGAAGCTGGACGAAGGTTAAAACCAGCGCATCACGCCACCGGGCAGCGGGGTCCATATTCCCATTCGCACGCCCGCCCGGCGCAGGATGCCGCCGCTCCATTCGTTGCAGGTCATGATCGCGGAATAGTGGCCATAGCTGTCATAGAAGAGGTTGTCGGCGCCATAAGCCGGGTGGGCGATGCTGCGGCCGTTTTCGTCGAGCCTGAAAGTCGCGCGTATTTCGCCAATAATCCGCCGAAACTGCGCCTGGCTGACATGGAAACGCTTGCGGATGCGCGTCGGCTGCGGGTCGATCAGGTGATAGATATGCAATGTCGTGAAATCCGATCCGAATATGGCGGATGCAACATCGCCGCTGCGGACATCGGCCCAGGTGCGCGCGTTGCGGTACACCCGGCCATGCCCCCAGCCGATCATCGCATGCGTGCCGTAAAGATCGCGGTTGGCAAGATGTTCGGGACGGATCAGATCGGAAAGGTCTTCGCCCGCCGCCGCCATCGGCACAATCAGGCTGACATGCACGCCGTTGGTTTCGACGAATATTGGAATGCCGTCTTTCGGCTCGCGCCAATCGGGATTGGCGGGGATGATACTTCCGGCCAAGGCCGCTATGAAGTAAAACCCGATCAGCAGCATCGGCCATCCGATCAAGGCACGCAGGGTACTGCCAAGACTGTTGATCCGGAAAAGTTTCAAGCGTAACTATCCTTGCATGGCCGACTTTCAGCATGTCTACGATGCGCCGCCCGAAGGCGCAAATGCAGACTGGACGATTCCGCAAAATTGGGAAACGTTCAGCGCCGACGAACATGCCATGTGGGACCATCTTTTCGCACGCCAGACGGCCATGCTACCGGGCAGGGCAGCAGAAGCTTTCTTGCGGGGCATCGATGTGCTGAAGCTCGAAAAGCCGGGCATTCCAGATTACCGCGATCTCAACAAACGGCTGATGGCGGCGACCGGCTGGCAGGTGGTGGCGGTACCGGGGTTGGTCCCTGATGCCGTGTTTTTCGATCATCTGGCCAACCGCCGCTTTCCAGCAGGCAACTTCATCCGCACGCCCGAGCAGATCGATTATTTGCAGGAACCCGATGTCTTCCATGATGTGTTCGGCCATGTGCCGATGCTCGCCGATCCGGTCTTTGCCGACTATATGGAAGCCTATGGCAAGGGCGGGCTGCGCAGTTTGGGCTTTGGCGCGCTGCACAAGCTGGCGCGGCTTTACTGGTATACCGTCGAGTTCGGACTGATCGAGGAGGCCGGGGCCTTGCGCATTTATGGTGCTGGGATAGTTTCCAGCTATGGCGAAAGCCTCTTTGCGCTTGATGATCCCAGTCCCAACCGTATCCGCTTCGATCTGCTGAGGCTGATGCGCAGCGAGTATCGGATCGACGACTATCAGCAAAACTACTTCGTCATTCCCTCGCTCGATCATCTGCTCAAGGCAACGGTCGAGACCGATTTTGCACCGCTTTATGCCGCTTTGGAGCAACTACCCGATATTCCCGTTGGTGATATTTTGCCGCATGATGACATTATCACGCAAGGCACGCAGAGATATGCGCGAAGTAAGGCATAACAAAAGCCCCTTCCGCGCAGGCAGAAGGGGCAGGTGTTGCTGGCGGTTCCGGGGGATCGGTTTCTTGCCGCCAGCTGGCTAGCTTCGAAGATCAGGGCATCAAGACGCTATCGATGACGTGAACGATGCCGTTCGATTGCCTGACGTCGGCAGTCGACACTGCGGAACGGCCGCCCTTGGCATCGGTAAGGATGAGGTCTTTGCCATTCATCATTGCGGTCAGCTTTTGGCCCTGTACCGTAGTGAAGCTGGCTTTGCCGCCGCCGCGCTTGATGGCGTGCAGGATTGCCTTGCTGTCGAACTTACCGGGGACGACATGATAGGTCAGAACGGTGGTCAGTGTGCCCTTGTTCTGAGGCATCACCAGCGCATCAACGGTGCTAGCGGGCAGTTTGGAAAACGCTGCGTCGGTGGGTGCAAAAACGGTGAAGGGACCGGGGCTCGCCAGTGTCTCAACCAGGCCGGCGGCCTTCACGGCAGCGACCAATGTGGTCAAGTTCGGTGCGGCAGAGGCGTTTTCAACGATATTCTTTGCAGGCATCATGGCGGCACCGCCGACCATGGGATTGCTCATTTTGTGCGGGCCGGCATGGACTGCGGTTGCGCCTGCGGTTGCAAGTGCTGCGAGGATGAGAGTTTGCGAAAACAGCTTTTTCATAACGCATTTCCTTTCTTATCAAGCGCACGCTTGTTTTTGCGTGCTGATGACAGGAACGGAAAAGTTTGTCGGGCGGATGCAAGGAGAGAAAATTTTTCTGCGGCTTGTGAAGCCCCTCCTCTTCAGAGGAGGGGATAGGGGTGGTGAAGCTTGGTGGGGCTCGATGCCCCAGCGAGCTTGTTTGCACAAACTCGCAACCACCCCAACCCCTCCTTTAAAAAAGAGGGGCTTGCGATCAGATCGTCGTCATTCTGCCGCTGGCGATGATCGGGCCAGTGGCCTTGCCGCCCGGCGCGCCGCCTTCGGGCTCGGGGGTAATGGCAAGCGTTGCGCCCTGTTCCATAAACCCGCGCATTTCGTTATGGACCATCATCCGGGTCGGTTTGCCCATCTTCATCATGCCAAGCGACCGCGCCTTGCCATCGGCGGGAACGATCCACAGTTCAGGATAAAGCTTGCCGGTATCCAGTGAAACGGGGGTGAGCAGCAACTCACCCGTCGTCGCATCATAGCGCGCGGCAATGGCGGCAGAACCATTCTCCGCGCCCAGTGCCGCGACCATCGGCGGCGCGGGGGTGATCGGTGCAGGCGCTTGCTGTTGCCAGAGGAGAACCGCAAAAAAAGCCGCCACGCTTGCCGAAACTGCGGTCAATCCCTGCCAGATACGCAGGCGGCGATATCCGTTATCCTGCCCTGTGGGCCTTGGTAAAGCCCGTTCGATACCCGACCAGACATGATCGGGGGCAGGCATGTCACTCCCCGCGATCATCGTCTGCAGCCGTTCGCGCCAGGCCTCAACCTCGTTCGCGAAATCAGCGTCGGTTGCCGCACGCGCATTGGCGGCGACGGTCTCCGCCGGATCGAGCAGGCCCAGCACATATTCGCCCGCCAGCGCGATATCGTCTTCGCTCAAGCGGCTCATGGCTTCCCCTCCATTTGCCCCTCCATACAGGCGCGCAGGCGAATGAGCGCGCGGCGGATGCGGCTCTTGACCGTGGGCAGCGGTGCCCCTTCGGCTTCGGCCAGTTGCCCGTAAGTCGCGCCGCCCAGAAAAGCCGCGCGGATGAAATGCGCATCACGGCCGTCGAGCCCTTCAATGCAACCATTGAGCACCCGATCCTCGCTTGCGGCAAGAAGCTGCGCATCGGCGCGCGGGGCAGGGTCGGCTACCTCGTTCGCCTCATCCACCGGAACGAACTTTGCCTTGCCCGCCGCACGCAACCGATCGATCGCGCGGTTGCGCGTCACCGCAACGAGCCAGCTGATCGGGCTTGCCCGACCGGCCTTGAAACTGGCAGCGCGGTTCCAGATGGTGATATAAGCGTCCTGCAAGGCTTCCTCGGCTTCGTTCCTGTCGGGAAAGATACGAAGACACACGCCGAATAGTTTCGCACTGGTGGCGCGGTAGAGCGTTTCGAAAGCGGACCGATCGCCCTGGCCAGTGCGCACCAAAGCCTCTACCAGCCGGGCGCGGCGCGCATCTTCGAGACTGGTGGAGCTGTTATCGGCGGTCATCTGTCTGCGCTATGCCGTGTGTGGTTGGCGTGGGCAAGAGGATAACCATCGGCAAATGCTATTGCCATAGTGCGCCTCGCAATGTTCAACATTCAAAATATCGCCATTCCGAACTTGTTTCGGGATAACACTGCGTGGTTGCTTTTTATCCCGAAACAGGCTCGCGATGACGAGGGCTTTTGGCGAGCTTGCAATAAGGCGGCTTTGTTGGGGGTCCGGACTGTCTGCTAATAATCTGAAAGACTGCTTAGCTGACGTTCCAGCCGTCTCCCAATCGAGTTTGGGGAGCACCCAACTCGTCGCTCAAAACTGCTCGACAAACTTTGCGCCGACGCTTTGCAACTTCGTCGGTCGACCTGCCGGTGTACACATGTCGACCGTCCGAAAACCGGGAATAGCGATACCATCCTTCATCCGAACGATATCGTAATCGAACCCACATTCCTTGATGGGACGCATGAACAGACAGGTTGTGTCTGATACATCGCGCTGCACACCAACATCGAACTTTCCGTCGGCGCATGAGGCTGCAGCGCTCATCCCACGTGGGCTGTCGAGGGTGAAAAGCGTCTGTGTAAACGTCACCTTTGCTTCGACGGTGTCAGCCATGCCTTTGACAGGTTGGCCCATTTCAACGAAGCCCTTGAAGACAAAACTATACATCGGCTTGGTGCATTCCGGATCGGCGAAATATTTATATTGGGTTGTCTGCTCCGTTCCCTTGAACAGGTAAATGCGCTGAACATGGAACATCTCGTCGGTGGGACCAATGGCAAGGGACGAACAGGGCGCACTGGAAAATTCGGCCGGACCGTTTTGGGCGCTGGCGTGATTGGGGGTCAAGAAGGTCAAGCCTAAAAAAAAGGGCAAAAATGAAAAAGGGTTTTAACATGGCGCGATTCCTTGGTTGCGAAGGTGTTAGAAAAGCGGTTTGCCCCCGAGCTTCTCTAAGGGAGAAACTCGGGGGTGCCAAGTTACCAGGCGATCGGACCTGCTTCGTTGAAAAAGCCACCAGTTACGCCGTCTGCATCCAGCGTTCCGAGGCGGAATGCGACTTCGGCTGCTTGCTGAGGGGTGTTCGGCGCGTCGGCACCGCCCATGTCGGTTTGCGTCCATCCGGGGCACATGGCGTTCACCTTGACCCCGTCCTCACGCAGGGTTTTGGCGAGCATGCCGGTGATCGCATTGAGCATTGTTTTTGAGAGCCGGTAGGAAGCCGTATCCCAAAAGCGATAGGGCGATTCAGGATTGACGGTATCGGAAATCGAGCCAGCTGAACTAGACACATTTACAATCCGAGCTGCTTCGGCTGCTTTCAACTGTGGCATCAGTGCTTTTGTAAGCTCCAAGGGGCCAAAGGCATTGGTGCGCATGGACGCTTCAAAATCCTCTTTGGTTGCGACCAGGATGTTATCCTGCATGTTGAGGTTGATCGCTGCATTGTTGACCAGCACGTCGACATGATTGTGACGCGAAGCGAGGATTTTTGCGGCAGCTGCGATCGAGGCCTCGTCGCTCACATCCAACTGGATGGCCTCTGCCGATCCGCCAGCGCGGCGGATTTCGTCAACGGTCGCACCTGCCTTGGCTTCGTCACGAGCTGCGACGATGACATGGTAGCCACCTGCTGCATAACGTTCTGCAATTGCACGTCCGATGCCGCGGTTGGCGCCGGTGATGAGGGCTGTTTTGATCTGGGTCATGATAATCTCCTTTGGGTTACTCGGTTTCGATGCCCTCTTTTCTGCTTTTTTATTGACATGATCTAGTTTCCAATATTTGATCAAACTGTCACAAAAATGAATGCAATTGATCATATCGACCTGCGCATGCTCCGCCTGTTTCAAAACGTGGCGCAAAGCGGCAGCTTCTCTGACGCAGGGCGGCAGTTCGATATGCCGCGTGCCGTTGTCAGCCGCCTGATCGCGCAATTGGAAGGACAGCTCGGGGTCCGGCTGTTTCAACGGACAACGCGCAAAGTTGCCCTGACCGAGGAAGGTGCAGTAATGCTGCAGCAACTTGGCCCTGCCTTTGATGAACTGCGTAACGCATTGCTGAAAACGCACGCCAAAACCGATGCTGTGGGCGGGGTTGTCACTCTGTCAGTCGCTCACGGCTTTGGACGGCATTATGTGCTGCCTGCGCTGGCAACGTTTCGTGCGAGATATCCCGATATCGCAGTCGAAATTCGTTTGGCTGAAGGCATTGATAGCTTGATCGATGGCGGTGCCGATCTAGTCATTCGGCAAGGCGGCTTGCCGGACAGTAGTATCGTCGCACGACGGCTGGGGTCGATACCGGTTGTTCTTGCAGTTCCCAAGGCTGTAGTCGACGGGCCAGCTGCTTCGTTAACAATCGGCGAGATTGAGAAGCTGCCTGCTATCGGCTTTCGCATCCCCGGGAGTGGGAATCTGTACCAGTGGTCCTTTGAGAAAGACGCCCAATACATAAGCGTCGTGCCCAATCATCATGTGCTGACGACCGATTCTATCGAGGCAGTGGCGGACCTTGTCCGGAAAGGTCATGGCGTAGCCCCAGTGCCGCGTTATCTGATTGAAGATGCACTCGCTGAGCAATCTATCGAAACTGCACTTAACGATTATAAGGCACCCAGCATCCCGGTACACCTCTGTTTTGGAAGCAAGGAATTGATGCCCAAACGCTTCCGGCTCCTTGCCGATCACTTGTTCGAGACGATTGCACCGCTGCTGCGCTGAGCCTCAGGATTGAACCATGAACGAATGCCCGCTTTCGGCGTATCAGTTGTTGATCTTGAACGTCCGAAAACTTGTCGTTTCAAGACGCATGTACTTTAATCATGACGATCTTGACAATGCCGTTATGTTCCTGTATTGTTCTTACATTCTTTGACAGTCGCGTGCGGCATAGAATATTTTTATCATCCAGGGCGATCGTCCAGCTCTGCAAGTGGCGGGAGCCATGTGCCCAGATATTCGTCGACAAGCGTTCAAGTGAGACTTTAATGTGACCTTTCGCGGCGCAATTGTCGTAAATATATGTTTCTTTTTTTTAAAATTTATCGACGATTTCAAAACGAAATATGTTTTCGATCAGCTTGAACGGTATTGGAAGCAAATATCGATAGCTCTCACCAAGTTCCGAAATCCCCCTCCGTCTGGCTCGTCCTCCCGTCCGCGCGCAATGGGCGTTCCCAGCTATAGCGGCGGCGTTTGGTTAGCCATAGGCAGGGCCAATCGGCAGTGTCGGTTCGGCGGTGGAGCATGAAGCCTTGGGCGCGATAGGCGGAAAGCACGGCGTCGGCCTGGGTATTCAGTAGGCCTGCAAGGATCAGCGCGCCGCCTCCGCGTGTGATCGCGGCAAAGGCGGGGGCGAGTTCGATCAGCGGACCGGCAAGGATGTTGGCGACGATCAGGTCGTAGGGTGCGCGGGCGCGGATCAATGGGTGGTCGGTGCCGGGTGCCGCGCATAGCGCCAATTGCCCCATCGCCTCACCCAGTGGCACGCCGTTGTCTGCCGCGTTGCCCGCCGTCACATCGATGCTGACGGGGTCGATATCGGACGCGGTTACAAAGCTCCGAGGCCACAAATGTCGGGCCGCAAAGGCAAGAAGGCCGGTGCCGGTGCCGATATCGACGATATGGTCGAAACGCTTGCCGCTGCGCTTCATCGCGTCCAGCATTGCCAAGCAGCCGCTGGTGGTTTCATGCCCGCCGGTGCCGAAGGCCTGACTGGCTTCGATCAGGAAGGCTCTGGCACCTGTCGGAACCTTGCCCTTGTTTGTTGCGGTGTGGACGTAAAAACATCCGGCATGAACCGGTTTCAAGGCTTGCTGACTCATCACCAGCCAGTCTTCGTCGGGCAGTTTTTCCAGCGCCGCTTTTGCCTTCACGGCACTTGGCAGGCGGGCTTGCACCGCGGCGATGCTCGCTTTGAGTGGCTTGCTGTTGAAATAGGCCTTTACGCGCCATTTGGCATCGTTGAACGCCTCGACTTCTTCGGCAACGATCGTCGGCATCGGATCTTGAAGGGCAAGCCATTCGTCATCCTCATGAAGCGCCTCCGCCTCTGCACGGGTGCAGGGCAGGGTGAGGAGCCAGTTCATTTTGCGGCCTCTTTGGCAAGACGGCTATCGAGTTTTTCGCGCATCGTCTGCGCCAGGCGGCGGCAGGCCTGATCGTCGATCAGCGGCTCCGTACCGCTCAGTCGTTCGAACACGCTGCTGACCGATGGGTGCGGGGTGATCAGGATATCGCAGGGCATCGCTTCGACCCGTGCGAAGGTTTCGCGAAAGGGCGCGACGCGTTCGGGATGATCGGTGAAGCGGTAATCGTCGCGCGCGATGGCGGACAGGCTGTCGACATAGGCGAAGGTCAGGCAGCGCCTGCCTTCGCAACTCTGCCAGCCCCAGCTTGTGCCGCCGCTGGTATGGCCAGGCGTGCGATAGGGGCGCAGGCCCATCAGCCGGGTCGGTTTCGCAACGACGATGTCGCCCGGTTCGGGATCGAAGGCGATCGTGCCGTCGACTGCTACCGGTTTCATGTCGGCTATGATTCCCAATTGCGGATCGGCGGGATCGGTGCGCCCGGTTTCGACGACTGCGCGCGCCGCCTGGGCTACCAGCAGACGCGCCCCGGTTGCGGCTTTCAATTGCGCGAACCCGCCCATATGATCGACATGTTCATGGCTGCCTAGAATATATTTTATGTCGCGCGGGTCGAAACCCAATGCGCGGATGTTTTCCAGGATCGAAGGCACGGCTTCGTCGGTCGCGCCGTCGATAAGGACATGGCCTTTCGGGCTGGTGACCAAGATCACGCTGATCCCGCATGTGCCGACATAATAGGTGTTCCCAAAGATGCGCGCGGGTGGGGCGGTATCGCTCCATCCATCGCGGCCCTTGCAGGCCTCGGCCAGGGCTTTGCCTTGATCAACGGCATTCATTGCTGTTTTGTTGTTTTTGATCGGGGTGCAAGCCGTCAGTAAAAGCGCAAGCGCCGCTGCCAGTCTAACGGACATAGCTGGCTCCGTTTACATCAAGCACTGCCCCTGTCATCGATGGCGGCGCTTCGAGGGCGCAGAAACGCACCATGGTCGCCACTTCCTCCGGCATTGCCACACGGCCGAGTGGAATATCGGCGAGCAGCTTGTCACCGCCGCGGCTTTCCAGATAATCGTCGGCCATTCCTGTCATCGTGAAGCCGGGGCAGATTGCAAAGGCATAGATTTGCTGCGCAGCATAAGCGCGTGCGATTGTCTTTGTCATGGCAAGCATTCCGCCCTTGGACGCAGCATAATGCCAATGCGCCGGGCTATCACCACGGTGGGCCGCGCGACTGGCGACATTGACGATGCGGCCTTCCTCGCCTCGCTCCCGCCAGTGCAGCACGGCAAGACGGCACAACTGCGCCGAAGCGGTCAAGTTGATGGCAAGGGTCCGTTCCCAATTATCGAGCCATTCGATATCGCTGGCATCGATGGGATTGGCCTCAAAAACGCCTGCATTGTTGATCAATATATCGATCCGGCCATCAAGGCGATCAAGCGCTGTCCGCCAGATATGGGATGGCGTTGAAGGATCGTTCAGATCGCCATCGGCGCTTGAGGTCGCATAAACCTGCGCATCGTCACGGCCAAATGCGTCGACGATCGCTGCACCGATGCCGCGCGATCCTCCCGTCACCAGAATATGCAAAGCCATAGCCCGCTGCCTTTTCACAGCGGGCCATGAATTTCAACCGGCTATTAGCCAAATTTGGCTCAAGCAAGAAGATTAGTCGCAAAGCGTCCAGCATTGGCCTGCAACGCCGAGATCTTCCCTTCGACATCGCCAAAGCCTTGTTCGAGTTGGCTGATTTCAGACACCACGTTTTCGGTATCGGCCCGGATCGCAGCGATGGTGTTCGACATAAGGTCGGCGGCAAGCGCAGTTTCATCGACCGAGGCCGTGATCATCGTAACCGTTTGCGCTTGTTCTTCCATCGCGTGGCGAATGCGTTCGGCGCTATGTTGAACGTCCTCGACTGCAGACTTGATCGAAACGTTGGAATCGACCGATGCTCTTGTCGCATTTTGGATGGCTGCAATTTTCTCGGCGATCTCATCGGTGGCCTCTGCCGTTTGATTCGCTAGACTTTTCACTTCTTGTGCAACGACGGCAAAGCCGCGTCCGGCATCACCCGCGCGTGCCGCTTCGATAGTCGCATTGAGTGCCAGCAAATTGGTTTGCCCGGCAATATCGCGGATTAGACCGAGAATCGATTCGATCGATTTGGATTGATCGGAAAGCGTGACCGTTGCTTCCACGGCGTCCTGTGCACGCTGAGTGGCGCGTGTGGCGACTTCCGCCGCTGTTTCCACCTCGGATCGGGTATCTTCGATAGCCCGGATCAGTCCTGCCGCGGTCTGGGCCGCTTCGCGCATGGCGACCGCCGATTGTTCCGAAGCCGTCGCAACTTCCGAGGCCTTGCTCAGCATGCCGTGGGCCATCGAGGAACTGGCGGCGGCCTGCTCTTTCAAAAGATTTGAACGTTCCGAAATATCGGCCGCGCTTGCGCCGATATCATTTTCAAACTGGCTCGTATAGCTGACCTGCCTTTCACGCACCACTTCGCGCTGATAATAGGCATAGCTTGCCGCCATGATCGCCATGTCGGTATTGGTAAAATCCATGATGGCCTTGGTTAGACGCACATAATCCGGGTTTTCGCGATCCATTCGCTTTGCTAAGGCGCGATAATAATTTACATTGTTTTTAGTCGAAGCCGCAAGGACATGAGCTAGAGGGATCGAGCGTTTGCAGGATGTGATGATCTGACTTTGTAAGTTTGCGCGCCAACTTGTACCCTTAGCATCTTTAAGGCGTGTTGTGAGAAAGTCGGTTGTATTGGCTTCCAATTCTTTTCGATCTAAGGAACTTATCGGTTGATTGCCGAATTTCGGCTCTGCCCAATAATCCCAGTAAGATTTTGCAATATCTGCAAGATCGTCTTTGATAACTGTAAAGAGTTCTCCGCACTTTTCGGCGACATCGCCGTCGAAATCGAACATCTGGATTATGGTTTCGATTTCGGCGGCTAGCGACTTTTCAAAGTCAGACATTTTGATGCTCCAATTATCTCACGATCCTGTGGCATGCCGTTACATGCATGGTCCGGGCCTAAGTCAAATTGGTTAATATGTTGTTATCCCTCGCGTCGCATTTCGCAAGATGCCGCCTCTTGCGTGAAACAGGCAAAGCAGTAAAGAGCAACGCAAACCATATAGGGAAATCGTTTAAATGGCGTCAAAACTCAATCGCCCTCTTTCACCCCATTTGCAGGTCTACAAATGGGGCCCGCATATGGCGGTATCAATTTTCCATCGTGCCACTGGATCAATGTTGGCGACTGCTGGCATGATGGTCCTGCTTTGGTGGTTGGGCGCAATTGCGAGTGGTCCTGAAAGTTACGAAATCTTCCAAACCTATGTCATTGCCGCAGAAGAAGGGGCAACGGCTTGGCAGACCGCAAGCAACTGGTTTTTCCGTCTGCTCGCGCTTGGCGTGACTTTCAGCTTTTTTCAGCATCTTTGCTCGGGTATCCGCCATCTGCTGATGGATGTCGGCGCGGGTTACGAACTCAGGGTCAATCGTACTGGCGCGGTTGCGGTATTTATCGTTTCGCTGACTGCAACCGCAGCGGCTGCATTGTTCGTCGCTTCGCGCTTTTTAGGAGTTTGATATGGGTAACGGAACGAATATCGGGCGCGTTCGCGGGCTGGGTTCCGCCAAGCATGGCAGCGAACATTGGCTGAAGCAGCGTCTGACGGCGATCGGTAATATCGTACTGGTCAGCTGGCTCGTAGTTTCACTGCTGCTCTTGCCCAATTTTGAATATGAAACCGTCGCAACCTGGCTGGCAAAGCCATCGGTTGCGGTGCCGATGATCTTGGTGCTGTTCAATGTTTTTTCGCACCTGCGGCTTGGCTTGCAGGTGTTCATCGAAGATTATGTGCATGATGAAGGCAATAAATTTGCAGCACTTGCCATTCTGAATTTTTACGCAATCGGTGGGGCTGCATTCGGCATCTTCATGGTTGCCAAGCATGCCTTTACCTTCACAGGAGCTCCCGCCTGATGTCCGAAGCTTACAAGATTATTGATCATACCTACGACACCGTCGTCGTTGGCGCGGGTGGATCGGGCCTGCGCGCCACGATGGGCTCAGCGGAAGCGGGATTGAAGACCGCCTGTATCACCAAGCTTTTCCCAACGCGTTCGCATACCGTAGCCGCGCAGGGCGGAATTGCGGCAAGCCTCGGCAACAACTCGCCCGATCACTGGACCTGGCATATGTACGATACCGTAAAGGGTAGCGACTGGTTGGGCGATCAGGATGCGATCGAATATATGGTGCGCGAGGCACCGGCCGCGGTCTACGAACTCGAACATGCCGGTGTGCCGTTTAGCCGCAATGAAGATGGTACCATCTATCAGCGCCCCTTTGGCGGCCATATGCAGAATATGGGTGCAGGCCCGCCAGTGCAGCGTACGGCTGCTGCGGCCGACCGGACCGGCCATGCGATGCTGCATGCGCTGTATCAGCAGAGCCTGAAATATGATGCGGATTTCTTCATCGAATATTTCGCGCTCGACCTGATCATGGAAAACGGGGAATGCCGCGGCGTGATCGCGATGTGTCTGGAAGATGGCAGCATCCACCGTTTCAAGGCGCATTCGGTCGTGCTGGCTACAGGTGGTTACGGTAGGGCCTATTACAGCGCGACATCGGCGCACAGTTGCACTGGTGACGGCGGCGCGATGGTGCTGCGCGCCGGTCTTCCTTTGCAGGATATGGAGTTCGTCCAGTTCCATCCGACTGGCATTTACGGCGCTGGCGTGCTGATCACCGAAGGCGCACGTGGGGAGGGTGGTTACCTGACCAATAGCGAGGGCGAGCGTTTCATGGAACGCTATGCTCCTTCGGCCAAGGATCTGGCGAGCCGCGATGTCGTGTCCCGCTCGATGGCGCTGGAAATGCGCGAAGGGCGCGGCGTGGGGCCGCATAAGGACCATATCAATCTGCACCTCGATCATATCGATCCCAAGGTGTTGGCCGAACGCCTGCCGGGCATCACCGAAAGCGGGAAGGTTTTTGCGGGTGTCGATCTGACGCGGCAGCCTTTGCCGGTCTGCCCGACGGTGCATTACAATATGGGTGGCATTCCCTGCAATTATCATGGCCAGGTGCTGACAAAGAAAGACGGCGATCCCGAAGTGATCGTGCCCGGTCTTTATGCCGTGGGTGAGGCCGCCTGCGTTTCGGTGCACGGGGCAAACCGGCTGGGTTCCAATTCGCTGATCGACCTTGTCGTCTTTGGCCGGGCGACCGGCCTGCATCTTAAGGAAACGATGAAGCCGAATGCCCCGCACCGGCCTCTGCCGGCTGACTCAACCGATCTGGCGCTCGCCCGTGTCGATCATTTCCGCAATGCAAAGGGCAGCACACCGACAGCGCATATTCGCACTGACATGCAAAAGATGATGCAAAAGCACGCTGCCGTCTTCCGCGACACGGCTTTGCTGGCCGAAGGCGTCAGCGAGATGCAGCGCGTGAACAAGTCGCTGGCCGATGTGCGCGTTTCCGATCGCAGTCTGATCTGGAATACCGACTTGATCGAGACGCTGGAGATCGACAATCTGCTATCGCAGGCCGTCTGCACGATCGAAAGCGCCAATGCCCGCAAGGAAAGCCGCGGTGCCCATGCACACGAGGATTTCCCCGACCGCGACGATGCCAACTGGATGAAACACACGATCAGCTGGTTCGAAGGCTGGGGCGGCAAGGGCGGCAAGGTGACCTTGGACTACCGGCCTGTGCACGATTATACGCTGACGGATGAGGTGGCTTATATTGAGCCTAAGGCGCGGGTTTATT
>JBOFLS010000022.1:0-9152 GCA_051657985.1 Sphingorhabdus sp.
TCCTGGCAAACGAGGGTCATGTTTTGAAGATCGAGCTGTTCGATCCATTGGCGCATCCAGGCGACATGGCGGGCGTAGCTATAATCGGTTTTCTTTGTCGGCTTGTCGGATCGGCCAAAGCCTATCAGGTCGGGAGCAAGCACACGAAAACCCGCATCGACCACCGGGCCAATCATGTGGCGATAGAGATAGCACCAGGACGGCTCACCGTGCATCATGAGCACGACCGGCGCATCGCGCGGCCCCTCGTCGACATAGTGCACCCTTAAGCTAGTACCATTCTGCGGATTGCCGATCTCCGCATAATGGGGAGCGAAAGGAAAATCGCTAATTGCAGCAAAAGCCGAATCAGGGGTGCGTAAAATCTCCAAAAAGGCCTCCCGTATAATCTTTATATAGCAGATCAAGGACCATACCGAACGCGTCTACGGCGCCATGATCCGCCAACTCGATCGGCGGATCGGCGATATCATGAAAAAGCTGAAAGACAGCGGGCTGGATGAAAACACGCTGGTCATCTTTACCAGCGATAATGGCGGCGCTTGGTATACCGGCATCAAGGGGCACAACATGCCCTATCGCGGTTACAAGGGGACATTCTTCGAAGGTGGCATCCGCGTCCCATTACTGATGCGGTGGCCGGGCAAAATCGCACCTGCGACGGTGCGGAACGATGTTGCCCAGCATCTCGATATGTTCGCGACCATTGCAGGGGTTGCAGCAGCGACCATGCCAACCGAGCGTAAAAATCTGGCAGCGATGGAACCAAAACGCGTTGCCGAAATGCTTCGAATGCTTGAAAAGCATAATGCCGAAATGCCAAAGCCCTTGTGGCCCAGTCTGCTTGAGGGCGCGATCCGTATTGACGTGCCGTTAAACGTACCGTGGACCGAAGATCAGGAATATGTCTATTGGGCAAACTGACGATAAGCAGGAATTTGCTTTGGGATGATTGTGTTATCCAAATCGATCACTGGTCAAGACTGCCCGGGTGTTGCCTGCCGTGCCAAACACATCAAAAGCGCACGATATTGTGCGTAAATCTAAATCAGACCAACTTCAAGCTACGGCTTTTTGGCGCTCAGCTTCTCGAATCGCTTGGACACCTCTTCCCAATTCACAACCTGCCACCAGGCATCCAGATAATCGGCGCGGCGGTTCTGATAGCTTAGATAATAGGCATGCTCCCAAACATCATTGCCGAGAAGCGGTGCGCCTTTGACCTCCGCTGCATCCATCAGCGGATTGTCCTGATTGGGGGTCGAGCTGATGGCAAGAGTGCCGTCGGCCTTGACGATCAGCCAAACCCAACCCGAGCCGAAACGACCGGTCCCCGCGGTTTTGAACGCAGCCTTCATCTTTTCGAGCGAGCCGAAGGATGAATTTATGGCCGTCATCAGCTTCGCCGACGGTTGCCCGCCGCTGCCGGGCGCTGTCATCGATTGCCAGAAAAAGCGATGGTTCCAGTGTCCGCCGGCATTGTTGCGCACCACGGGTGCGAGGGTGCCCGCAACTGCAACAAGCTGTTCAAGCGATTTTCCTTGCAGCTTCGGGTCTGCGGCCACCGCCTTGTTCAAGGCATCGACATAGGCTTGGTGATGCTTTCCGTGATGGATTGCCATCGTCTGGGCATCGATCACCGGTGCCAGCGCATCGGTTTTATAGGGCAGAGGCTCAAGCGTAAAAGCGGCGCTCTTGATGGTTGTGTCGCTTTGCGCGAGTACCCCGGTCGTCGGCATTGCTAGCATCAGAAAGGCGGCAAGCATCAATCGCTTCGTCATCGATATTTCCTCATCTGTTTTGCGAAGCCGCGAGTTCGCGACCAACCGGGTACAAAAGATAGCGCTCGTCATAATAGGGCGAGCGTTCGTAAAACCATTGCAGCCGTGCGTTTGCGTTTTCTGCGAAGGCCTTGTCCTCGGCCAGCTTCTTCTCGAACGCCGCTTTGAGCGCGGGATCGCGCGCCATCATCGCCTCTGCCATTGGCGCAACCACATAGCCCTCAATATATTCGGTGCGTTGCAAGATGCCGGGAAAGAAATTCCATGCCAGAAATGAATCGGGGCTTTCAGCCTCCAGCATTGCCGCGACGAGCAACCCAAGCGGTTGATCCGAAGGCACGCGGACAGAACCTGGTGGCATAGTTTCGCGGCGTTTCTCATGCCGGTATTCCTTTGCAGAAAGCGGCACGCGACCCTCAATAGCCGTGCCCAGTTTCGGTTCAACCAGCCGGACCATGTCGAGTTCCATTTCACGGGGAATTTCGATGGTTTCCATCTTGACGCCGTGCAGTTTCATCCGCGCGATCACATCGGCGGATGAAGCCGGTACCCACCAGGCGGCGGGCAGGCGGTTGATCCTGTCAGGCTCGACACCGAACACCGGCATCTGCTGCAGCACAGGCTTGCCCAGCCAGCGGATCTCTTCGCGGCCAGAGACGGCGGAGCGATAGCTTTCATGCGCTATGCCCTGAAAGGGAATCGTCTTGATCGGCTTTTCAAGCGCTTTCCATGTCAGGGTAATGCTATCGGGTCGTGCCGCGCGGTCAGCCGAAATTGCCTTGGTCAACTCCGCTGAGTTTTCCCCAGCCAACTTAAGCGCGCGTTCGACAAGCACATAAGTGCCCAAAACGCGCTGCCGGTGCGGCTTCAATGAATGGGTTTCAACGAGCACCGTTGGAATACGCGCATGATCGCCATAGCCGGTCGAAAAACGCGGCGTATCGGCATCGTGCGATATGCCTTTCAATGGATCGCGATTGTCCAGCGCACTGACATAATAGCCGGGCGTATGTCCGGCCTTCGTCAAGGCTTGCGAGACCGCTGGCCGGAAACTCTTGTCAAGCCATGCACCGATTGCGGGCGACTGGGCGTAGAGCCCATCCCAACCGGCGAAGGCGAAAGCGACATCATATTGGTGATCGGTGCCATCGGTTACATGCAGGTCGAGATAAAGCACGGGGTCGTATTTGCGGATCAGGCCGATCATGGCCTGCATTTCGGGCGCGTCGGCCTTCAGATATTCGCGGTTAAGATTGTAATTCTGGCTTGTGGTGCGCCAGCCCTGTACCAAAGGACCACGTTGATTGGGGCGATTGAAGCGTGAAGCGCGCTCATGCCCGTCGATGTTGAAGATGGGGACGAAGACGAGATCGGCCTTGTCGAGCAGGGCGTTCTTGCCGCGAAAGGCGATGTCGCGCAGCAGCATCAGCCCCGCATCCTTGCCGTCGATCTCGCCCGAATGGATGCCCGCCTGCACCAGCAGCACGGGTTTGGGTGCGGTTCCGGGTTTGCGCGCGACAACCGCAATCATGTCACGACCCTGCGGCGTGCGTCCGAAGGTTTCGATTTCAAGAAGGGGCGATGCGTCCGCCATCTTGCGCACGAACGCCATGGTGTCCGCATAACTTGGGGACTCGATCAGGCCCGATTTCTCGCCCGGCGTCGCCCATGGATAATCCTTGCCGACTTGCAGTTTTTCGCTTGCCCCCTTCCACGGCGCAAGCGGCGGCAGCGGCGCTTCGATCGGCGCGCTTGCCTGAGCAAAGGCGCTTGCAGGCAGCGCAAAAAGCACAGTCAGTACGACACCGGCCTTCATTGCGGGCCTCGATGCTCGGGACCCACGTTCAGCTCGGTCGCGCATTGACAAGCTGATAGAAAATGCCGCTTTCATTCTGGCCTGTCAGCTTAAGCGTTCCCGACATGATATGCACTTTCGTTTCATTGACCGGTACCCCGGCGGGGCTGAGTATTTCAATGAACTGATTGGGTAACGCGTGCATATGGAATGGGCAGCCCGGCGGATAGCCCAGCATCACCCAGCGTTTTTGCGTCTTGCCATTTTCAAGCGGCATCATCCAGCCGGCAATCTTGATCCTCTTTCCGTCCAAAGCTTTTACTTCTGCTGGAAAGATTGGCTTGGTAAAAATGACGCCCGTCTTTTTGTCGGTTCGATCGTTCAGCTTGGTCTTTTCAAGAAGCATCCAGGACGTCCCGCCCGGGGGCGTTTTTGCGGGCTTCCAGACATCCTTAACCTTGGGATCAGGCACCCGCCCGGTCTGCTGCATTGCAGCGGCTGCCGGAAGGGCAGTAACAAGGGCCAGTGCGGCAATGGTTGCAAATGGAATACGCATCTTCTTCTCCTAACTGGCGCGCGCAAGCGTGGCTGCAAGGTCTGTGCGAAACACCCTGAGCGCGGGGATGAAGGCAGCGACAATGCCGATACCCAGCACAGTCGCAACTATACCCAGCATGGCTGGATGGAACTTGAACGGATCGACACCAAGGTCGCCCAATTGTCCGAAACTGGATACGGCAAGCGCCATTGCCCCAAAGGCTATGGCAAAGCCGAGGATGATCCCGGCAACGGCGGTGATCAGCCCCTCGGAAAGGATTGTGCCGAACACCGATCCACGGGTTGCCCCCATCACGCGCAACAACGCAAGATCGCCCTCGCGCGCCTGCGCTGCGTTGAGCAATGCGACAAAGATCGAGAGCCCGCCAGTGATCGCCAGCAACCAGGCAAACAGCCGCGCGCCGTCAATCCCGACACCGAGCAGCGACAACAACCGAGCCGTCTCGGTCGCCGGAACGGCCGCCTGCATTTCGGTCTGGCGATTGACCATCGCCGGAATTCGCACTGCCCCAGCGGCCGAGCGGTAGGAGATGAGCAGTGCGGTAATCTCTGGTTTCAATTCGCCACGTTCGGTCAGCGTCACCGCTTCTTCTCCATGCGAATGGTCTTCATGCCCGGCTTCTTCGTGAGCATGGTCTTCGTCCGCAGGCTCATGCGCAATCCCATGCGCGTCCCACACGCTTTCAACCGGCGTCAGGATGAGCCGGTCGATCACGGTGCCTGTCGGCGCCAATATGCCGACGTTGGTGAACGGCGCATGGTCATGTTCGCCCGCCTCGCCTCCGTCTTCCAAGCCATGCGAACCGACGAAGCGCTGCCCAAGGCCCATGCCAAGCTCGCGCGCGACCGTGGCACCGATGACGGTTTCCTGTGACTTAGTGAACATTCGTCCCTCGGCCAGCTTGGCTTCATAGAGATCGACATAGGCAGGTTCAGTCCCGACAATGCGAAAGCCCCGGAAATTGTCGCCGAGCGCCAGCGGGATCGCCGATGCGACCGCGGGATCGTTTCGAAACAGCTGGATGCTTTCAAGCGGGATATTTCCGGTCGGCGCGTCGATCTGGTAAATGCTCGAGAGGATAAGCTGGAGCGGCGAGCCCTTGGCGCCGACCACAAGGTCGATGCCCTTGGCATCGCGTTCAAACCGGTTGCCAAGCTGTGTCGAAAAGGACAACAGGATAACGAGTGTCGCGACCGCAAGGGCGAGCAGCAGGATATTGAGCGCGGTCGTCAGCGATCGGTCGCGCAGATAAGCAAACGCTAGGCGAAACATCAGGCTGCCTCCGCCAGTGGCGTCAGTTCCAGCCTGTTTGGAAACAGCTTTTTCAGCCGGACGTCATGCGTTGCGATAAGCAGCGTTGATCCATTGGCTTCAGCCGTATCAAGCAGCAGTTGCCCGATCCGTTCGGTATTCGCATCATCGAGCGCCGATGTCGGCTCGTCCGCAATGACAAGCCTTGGTTTGCCGACCAGCGCGCGGGCGATTGCGGCCCGTTGTGCCTCGCCCTGCGACAAGGTGCGCGGCTTTGCATCGGCGCGATGCGATATGCCAACGGCGTCGATCAATCGGGCGATATCGGCGTCATCGCGCGGCGCACCCGACAATTTCTGGGCGAGCCGCAAATTGGCACGAACGGTCAACGCCGAAACAAGCCGGAGCGACTGGAATACCACGCCTATGGTGCGCCGCCGCAAATCATCGCGCGCCGATCCCGGCAGCGACGACATCGCTTCGCCCGCCACCAAAACCCGCCCTTCGGTCGGACTAGCAAGGCCGGTAATTAGATTGATTAAGCTGGTCTTTCCGGCACCCGAAGGACCGAGCAGCAGCAGATGCTCGCCCGGCACCTGCGAAAAGCAAAGTTTGTTGAGGATTGGGCGCTCGCCAATGCGGTAGGAAAGCGATTCCGCAGCGATGACGGGCATACTGGCTTCAGTCATCGCGTCGTTCGATGTTCAGTTGGTTACCTTTTCCGACGCCTTTGCGTCGGGTTTCGATTTCACAGCCAAGGCTTTCAAAGACCCTGACGCCGAAAAGGCTTCATTCTGTGAAGAGCGCTCTTGCTGAGAATTTGCAACTGCCGTTTGCTCTGTGTCGGCTTGCGCACTGCTCTGGGCGGATTGATCCTGCGCCGCATCTTTAGTGCTCTTGGAGTCATCGCTTCTTTCAAGTGAACTGGGATCGGGCATATCTGACATGCGACTGAATTTTTCGAGCGATTCCTGACTATCCCAGCTACCAGAGGCCACATTGTTGAAAGGCGAGAAACGCCCGCCGCCGAACCCATGAAGGTCGCAAGCCCAAGCCGGAGACGTTGATACCGCCAGCAAGCTGACACTCAGCAGCGAGATTATTTTCATGCGACTCAACTCCAATCCCGGTAACGATACACCATCACCTCACGAAACGCAAAGAGTCAGTTTAAATGGCTGTCTTGGTGGAAACGCCAATTGACTGCATGGCATATTCCTAAACCAACGCTGCCAATAACAGTCAGCGCCGTTGATAGCCACGCCAAATCCTCCAAAACATAACCTAGGAACAGTAAAAACAGCGAGGCACAGCCGCCGATAAGTGCCCAACGCTTGCCGGAACGTCGTGCCCCGCTGATAAGGGCCAACAAACTGGTCGGTATTGCAGTCACCAGAATCCAAAAATGAACCCACTCGCTAGAGGCCGCCAGCGCGACTGTCAGTGGCAGCATGGCGATAACAAACGGTAATACCAAGCAGTGGAGCAAGCACAAACCCGACGCACCGATCGCTACGGAGTCAAACAAACGCTGTTTTGATAACTTCACGAAGTGGCCTTCAATCGCGAATTGAGAGGGTATAGAATGTCGGAAAACGAATGGCTATAATATGATATACTGTAACACAACATTCAATGGGAACAAGTCGTTTTTTTTGCTCTCATTTTCGTTCTTTGGCGCTAACTAGATCAAAAAATTCATTAAATAACAACCTTAAATCTTTGGCGTGGGCACGAATGAAGAATAATCTAAGATATAGATCAAAAAGGAAACAAAACGCAAAGCGGGAAAAACGCTTTTAAAAGCGAAAATTTTCAGTCATAAAATTGTCATGGTAATAACTGTCTGCAATCCGGGTCGCAAAATTAATCCGGGGGGTTTCTGCTATGGCAGTTGGTTCAATCGCGATTGTTGGCGGGGGAAATAGCCTTTTTGGCGTCGGCCTAAAAACAGTGCTGCAGGACGCGAAACAGTTTGCAAAAATTGTTCAGGCGCAAAGCTATGTCGAGATATTGGAACAGCTGGAAAGGCACCGATCTTCGCGGTTGTTAACGGTCGATCTTGCGATGCCTGAAATACGGCAGCCTAATCATATTCGCCAAATCCGTATGCGCTATCCAAAACTTTGTCTCGTCGTGATTGCCGATTCTTTGTGTCGCGCAGATATGCTGATGGCGCTCTCTGCCGGTGCACATGGATATGTGCCAACGGTAATGCCTTTCGATGAAATCCTCTATGCCTTTAAAAGGATATTGTCGGGGGAAATCTTTGTACCAAAGGAGATTGCCGATTTGGAGTTGGAAAAGATTTCGACGGTTGCTGCGCGAAATGGGGCGATGACCGCCCGGGAACGCGAAATAATGGAGCTTGTTGCAAGCGGCAACTCGAACAAGATGATAGCTCGCTTTCTTAACTTGTCCGAAGGTACGGTCAAAGCGCATATCCATACCACTTATCGTAAACTGGGTGTCAAAAACCGCGCCAGTGCTACAGCGGCGCTAGCCCATATATAGCATCCTTTTGATCCATTTTTGTGGCTACCGTCTTTATAAAATGGATGGGATAACGGATATCCGGCTTTTCTATAGCCAAAAACCAATCTGTTATCGACAACTCGGCTTTGGCGTTTTCACGAAGCAAGATTGATCAGGTAACGGACTTGGATGTAACCTGAATATGGTAAAACGACTCGCCTTTTGGACAGGCGCAAAATTGGCATAGGCTGTGCCTTACTCAATAGATTGCTGTCTCAAAACGGGAAAAGCCTTTTCGAGCCAGTTAAAGCCATGGAACGGTAAATTGCAAAAGCGATTTGGAAATAAAACCGATATATCAAAGAAATAAATGAAATTTTCTGCCAAATGGTCTATGTCTTTTGATCCGGCGAAAAATCCTGAAGTCATACGTAATCAGGCTTACTTTATTTATTTTTCATAAAGGAACATAATTCCTCACTTGGGTCGCTTTGTAAAAAACAGGGATAAAGAGGGAAAGTGTCGAAAGCAGGATTGCTAATGCAGCCCTTTCAACACCGGTCGACCCCTTAACCACATTGCTATTTGTTCAGACGGCAGCTTTGCGACCGATAGTCGCGTTCTGCCGCAGGTTAGGCTCGTCCAGAATTTCGGGACGTGAAACAGGAGGCTATCATGGTATCATTCATCAAGAGCGACTTGCAGTTCATCCTCAAACAGATCAAGATTGCAGAGGCGCATGCGGCAGGGCAACCGCTATATGGTCCTGGTGGCCTGATCCCGGCTTACAACCTCTCCTTTGGGCTGCGCGCCGTCGATGGCAGCAATAACCATCTGCTTCCAGGCCAAGAGCAATGGGGCGCCGCCAATGTCGAATTCTCCTCGCTGATGACACCGGTTTATCGCTCTGCCGATGGCACCCCATTCGATCCTGATGGCCCCGGCCCGGCTCCGGCAATGCCAACCGCGCCGAACTACAACCCTTCGAACAATCCGAATTCGCTGGTCTTCGACAGCAGTTTACGGACTATTTCCAACCTTCTCGTCGATCAGACGCTGGCCAATCCGGCAGCGATCCTGGAAGGTCTGGGCCGCGCAGGCAGGCCCGACCCCATGGGCGATCTGCCCGCGATCACCGCAATCTACCAGACCTTCAAACCCGCTCTGGATGCGGAATACCAAGCCCGTGTAGTCAAGCAAAACGCCGAGACCGCAGCGCTGGAGGCCGATGACGGCCTTCCCGGAGACACGCCCGAGGAAATCGCCGCACAGGCAGCCCTTGCCGCAGCAA